>SMWS01000160.1 GCA_004356685.1 Deltaproteobacteria bacterium | reverse complement strand
GGAAGTTTAACAGGCAGGCTCCACGGGAGACCATTTGCAAGTCTCATTGACTGGACTACGCTTTCATAATCATCTTTTTTCATGAATCCTTCAAGCGGACTCATTGCGCCATTGGATATTAATTCTAAATCCGTAATAACCCTAAAAGATGCTGTAATACTTTTTAAACTATCAGCTTTACTAACCCACTTTTCTCTTTCAGATCCTTCTAACACCCTGTTGATAAGGCTTCCGCCATGTGCTTCAATTGTATCACTCATTTATTGATAATCTCCTTATCTAAAAATTCAACATTGCTATAGTGCCGTACTTAAAGTATAGAGAGGAAAGGCCGTAACTGACTCCCACTGCTACAAACGGTACTACAAACCAAAAAAACGCTATCTTAACCACATGCTTATTCTGCGCTGTGATAGCAAACCCGTGCTGAGCACAGGAGAAGCCTATTATACCAGAAGTTATAATTTCCGCCATAGATATTGGAATTCCTAAAAGCGAAGCCGTAATAAGCAGGGCTGCTCCTGTAAATTCAACCGAAATAGCCCTTAAGATACAAATTTCTGTAATCTGTTTTCCAACTGTTTCTATTACTCTGCCGCCAAACAGTAATGCTCCCACTGCCATACCAACCCCGGCCAGTATTGCGCCTGTGTTTGTAGTCAGAAGCCCCATACCCACAAGAGGTCCAACTGAATTTGCAGAGTTATTAGCACCAGCAGAAAACGCTAAAAAACAGCCTGATATGGTTAACATAACCGTAAGGATGCCATTAATGCTTTTTTCAGAATACCTTTTAGACAAAAACATGAGGGTTCTAAAATATAAAAACCTTCCTAGCAAATAGTTTATGGTCCACATAACAAATGGAGCACAAACCCACCAGATAATTATTTCAAAAAATTTCTCGGCATTCAGTGATCTTGCAAAAAGTCCAACCCCGGCAATAGCGCAAACTATTGCATGAGTTGTGGCGATTGGAACCTTGACATAATTAGCCCAGGTTATGAAAAATACTGCAATTACCAAAACTATTATTACAAGCGTTATATTAGATGTAAGTACATCTCCTGGAACAATACCTTTTCCAATGGTTTCAACTACGGGGCCCCCTGCCAAAAGCGCTCCGAAAACCGCAAAAATGGCTATTAAAATTACAGCTTCCCTTTTAGTACGCACCCCTGCTCCATAAGCTGTTGCCATCGCAGCAGCAGAGTTATTAGCCCCGATATTCAGAGCTAAAAATGCAGATAAAATAATCGCCAGTGGTATTAAGAGTTCCAAGTACTACGCTCCTATAAAATAAATCAAATTTTCAACTAATATTAAAATGACAAAATTAGAAATTGTATTGCAAATTTGATTCCATAAATTTTTGCTTTAATTACAGTAGCTTACAAATAACAATAAATATCACTATTGAACATTGGGTAACCAATATGTATATTTTTGATACATATGGTTAAAAAGTTATCAAATAGCAAAATTGCATTAATATCTAAAAAACAAAAACTTTATAACGAAATTCAAAACCTCGTTGGCAGTGAAATAAATATTACTGTTTTTGATGACTATACGTCCAAGATCGATGCCGGCGTGATATTTCTTGATGTAGATACGGTAGGTATCAACCATCTTTACAAATTAAAGGATGACCACTTTGTAATAGTCGTTACCTCTCAAAAAGGTTCGCGTTATCTTATCGAGTCTATGACATTCGGCGCATTTGACTGTCTGATAAGCCCTTTTGATAAAGAACAATTAAATGATACTGTAAAAAGAGCAATAGGTATTCAGACTGAACTCAGGGGAAAAAAAGTAGAATTTCCAGGTGATATCGAAGGAAGCAGCATTACCTGTGCAATTGTGGGTGATTCCCCCGTGCTTCAGGAAGTTTGCAAAACCATAGGACAGGTTGGCAGGGTTGATGTGCCCGTCCTTATAACAGGCCACAGCGGGACCGGCAAAGACCTAGTAGCAGAATCCATATGGAAAGTAAGCAAGAGATGGGAAAAACCATTTGTGATAATTAACTGTGCCGCAATTCCAGACACCCTGCTCGAAGCCGAACTATTTGGTCATGAAAAAGGAGCATTTACAGGTGCTGAAACCAGTCGGAAAGGGAAATTTGAAGAAGCAAATGACGGTACAATTTTTCTTGATGAAATTGGTGATATGTCACTGTCACTTCAGGCAAAGCTGCTGCGTGTTTTACAAAACCAGACGTTCCAGAAACTTGGGAGCAACAAAGAAATGGAAGTTAATGTGAGGGTTATAGCGGCTACAAATCAAAATTTGCCCGAATTAGTCGAGCAAAACATTTTTCGTGGGGATTTATATTACAGATTAAACGTCGTAGAAATTAATCTCCCTTCTCTTAATGAGAGAAAAGAAGATATCCCTTTGCTTACCCAGTGTTTTGCAAGACGTCACAGTACTCAAGCTGGTAAGGATATCAGAGGCTGTTCTAAAAAATATATTGAAAAACTGATTGAATATGACTGGCCGGGGAATATAAGAGAGCTTGAAAATACAATAAGAAAATCAATTGCGCTTTCAAAAACAAATTATTTAACCTCTTATGATTTAATATCAAAGCTTGATAATCGTAATAAAGTTAAAGACGATATATTAACCCAAAAATCTGATGATATTCAAACGCTTGTGACAACAAAACTACAATCATCAGAAGGCAGTAAGAATCTGTATAGCGATACTATTAAGGAAATTGAAAAATCACTTATTCAACAAGCCCTTTCCCAGACCAAATGGAACCGATCAAAAGCCGCACGAATGCTTGGTATTAATAGAATCACTCTTAGAAGAAAAGTTGAGGAATTTGATATCAGTTTTCCGAATAATTAAACTTCAAACCTCTTCCCCTTCTTAATCTTCCCCATATTATGGGGAAGAAAATAATTAAGTTTATAAAGTCTCCTCCCCTTTCTAAGGAGGAGGATTAAGGTGGGGATAAACTTTATTCTAATCCCTTATAAATAATACTTAATACAACATCTATTTCATTCAAAACTTCATTATTCCAAAACCTTAAAACTTTATAACCTTTTTTATTAAGAAATCTTGTTCTTTCAGCATCATAATTTTCACTATCTGAATGTTGCCCACCATCTACCTCTATTACCAAATTCTTTTCTACACATATAAAATCAACAATACAATCTCCAATTGGATGTTGTCTTCTGAATCTTGAGGCTTTAACATTTTTTCTCCTGAGATGTTTCCACAACTTTGTCTCAGCGTATGTCATATTTTTACGAAGTTCTCTTGCCTTATCAATCTGCGTTTGCTTATTCATAACCTTATCGCTTTTATTCTGACAGTATGTAGAGTCGAAAATGAATTTGTATTATAACATGTAGTTTTCTTCCCCTTCTCAATCTTCCCCATATCATGGGGAAGAAAAAAAATAAATACCATAAAGTGTCCTCCCCTTTGTAAGGGGAGGATTAAGGTGGGGATATTTTTATAACAAATCCTTTAAAAATGCCAGTCAGATATAATAATCACAACAACTCGCTAATCTTAAAAATAGGTTTAAATTCAATCCCCATTTCCTGGAACTTTTCTGCTCCACCTTCTTCCCTGTCGACTATAACAAATACTGACTCAACAATCGCTCCAAGTTCCTGAACTGCATTTATTGCTTTAATCACCGATCCGGCGGTTGTAACAACATCTTCTACTACTACAACTCTATCACCCTTGCTCAAATTCCCTTCGATTAATTTTGCCGTACCATGCTTCTTTTCTTCTTTTCTAACAAGAAAGCCGTTTAGTTTTTTTCCTATTACATGGCTTTGAGCAATTACAGAACCGACAATCGGGTCTGCCCCCATTGTAGGACCGCCTACTCCCACAATTTCAGAGTTTCCTATTATTTCACTAAGGAATATTTTACCAACCAGATAGACGCCCTCAGCATCAAGCGTAGTAAGCCTGGCGTCAATGTAGTAATCACTCTTTTTACCGGAGGCAAGTGTAAAATCACCTCTCATAATCGATTTTTCCTGCAGTATCTCTTTTAGCCTTTGTTTTTCAGTATCCATATGTAACAATCTAACCATTCAGAATCACTAAATTCAAATAAAATCGCTCTAAATGAAACTAAAGATAGCCTATTTTATATCACCTCATGGCTTTGGGCACGCCGCAAGATCAGCGGCAATAATGGAAAGTCTTAATCATTTAAATAAAAAGATTGAGTTTGAAATTTTTACTAGTGTGCCATCATGGTTCTTCACAAACTCCGGTATAAAAAACTTCAATTATCATGAACTTTTAACTGATATTGGCCTCGTGCAAAAATCAGCATTAAAAGAAGATTTAGATGAAACTATAGTTAAACTCAATGAATTCATTCCATTTAATGATTCAATAATTAATAATGTTGCTAATAAACTAGTCGATCTGGACTGCAAATTAGTACTTTGTGATATTTCACCCATCGGTTTAGAAGTTGCTTCGAAGGCTAATATTCCATCTGTTCTCATAGAAAACTTCACATGGGACTGGATTTACGCTCAATACCATAAAACTTACGAACAATTAAACAAACATATCGCTTACCTAAACAATATTTACGAAAAAGCAAAATATCGTATTAAAACCCAACCTATATGTTTTGAAAGCAGTTCGGATCTGCTAACAAATCCTGTAAGCAGAAAATCGATAAAAAATAAAATAGATTTGAGAAATGAACTGGAAATCCCAAAAAACCATAAGGTAATTATGATAACAATGGGGGGAATACCTTCACAGTATGGTTTTTTTGATAAACTTGAACTGTATGAAGATATAACTTTTATTATTCCCGGAAGTTCGGATATTGCCCAGAAAAGACATAACCTGGTAATGCTTCCCCACAGATCTGATTTTTTTCATCCCGATCTCATAAATGCATCTGATGCAGTAATTGGGAAAGTGGGTTACAGCACGCTTGCTGAAGTTTATAATTCGGGAGTTCCATTTGGATATATCCTGAGACCTCAATTTCCTGAATCAAATTCCCTTTATGAATTTATCTCAAAAGAAATGAAGGGAATAGAAATTTCTGAAAATGAATTTTACTCTGGTAATTGGTTCAGCAAGATAAATAAACTCCTATCATTACAAAAAATATACAGAACTGAACAAAACGGCGCTTATCAGGCTGCTGAATTTATCAACAGTTTAATATAAGAAATATTTATTTCCTTTATTCAGTTTTTTCTAATAAACTATATTTACAATGAATTTAGCTAAGCGGCCGCAGAAAAAAACCGATGAATATTCCAAAAAGTATTCAGAATCTTCTTTTTGGACCAAGATTAAGAAATATGCAAAGTCGGCTGGCAAAGAAGTCATAGAAAAAGCTATGATTTTATATTTCTGCCTTAAAGACCCGGACACACCTGCATGGGCAAAATCAGTTATTATTGGAACGCTTGGATATTTCATACTGCCTATGGATTCGATTCCTGATTTAACACCATTTATAGGGTTCAGTGATGATCTTGGTGCGCTTGCAGCAGCATTGGGAATTGTTGGTTTTCATATAAAAAAAGTGCATAGAGAAATGGCAAAAGATAAAATGGATGATTGGTTTTAAAATTAGCAAAATATTAGACAACAAATATGGTTTCAAGTGAACTAATAGATTCAATATCTACTCAGTTTAAAATCAAATAAGTATTACGGATCGGACTAACTGTGGGGTTAATACTCTATTTGTTAGCAGTATATTTTATCACGTCGGGTAAAAGCCCAAACGATAATCTTTCTATACAGACACAATACCTGCTTGCAGCAGTTGGATTCATTTTACTGATTTCAGCTATTATATTCCCTAAATATACTTTTTCAGATAACAAATCTCTTTTATAATAAGTTTAGCGATAAATGACTCAATTGGAATACTGGGGATTGGGATTGGTTTTATAAGCAGAGACCTATCTTAAGGCAATGCCCTATATAGCCTGTGCATTTATTACTGTTAAATATCTGGGTATACCCGCGCACAGAGAGATTTCTATATAATCTGAAAAGCTTTGGACAATATTAGGCAGTTCTTTTTAAATCAACCCGCAACTCCGGCCGACAAATAGCCAAGGGCAATAAAAGTAATTACTATCACTATAAAACCGACAATCGCCCCAACAGCGGCTTTTCTGCCTTTCCATCCTATTCCAAGCCTGCTATAGATTAAGAAAGCATACAAAAACCACGTAATAATAGCCCATATCTCTTTTTGCTGCCAACGCAAAAAAACACCCCAGGTGCTTTTAGAAATTATTATTCCAAGCGCAAGCCCTATGGTGAGAACTGGAAATCCTATTAAAAGACATTTGTTATTTATGCTGTCTAGGGTTGAGAGTGAGGGGAATTTTTTTAAAAACAGGCTTATTTTCTTACTTTTAATCCTGTTTTGTTCAAACAAATAAAGCAGCCCTACAAAAAAGGCTAAAGTAAAAATAGCCTGTCCCAAAAAAGTTATAAGAATATGAGTAAGCACTACAGGACCCCCACCAGGCTCGGCGGCATTTACCAAATCAGTTGGAAAAACGACCGAGGGAAGAGTTATTAGGAAAACAAGTGGAAAGACTAAAGCGCCAAGCACGTAAGTATTGAATTTAAGCTGATAAATCAAAAATACTAGGACAATAAATAAAGCAAATATAAATAAAGAATTATCAAAACTACCGTCAAATAAAACTCCAGCTCTAAAAATCAAATATACACTTATCAAATGACAAATAACACCAACATATATTGAATAACTGCAAAGGGATTTGAGTGACTTAGATGTTTTCCAAAGGTTGGAAATATATATAACGGAGATTATAAAGTATATTAGAACCGTTGATAGCTGGAATACCATTCAAATATATTAATACATTATAGTTAAGTAATAAATGAATTATTTAGAAATAATAAAAAGCGCTAATTTTTAAGACTCTGCTTTAGAGACTGTGTTTGATAATATTCACACAATGCATCGATAATCTCATCCAACTCTCCTTCTAATACCTGCTCTAACTTATGAAGAGTAAGACCAATTCTATGATCTGTAACACGCACGTCTTTATAATTATAAGTCCTTATTTTTTCACTTCTATCACCGCTACCAACCATGTTCTTTCTGGTGTTTGACATCTCTGACTGCCTCTTTTTTTCTTCTAATTCAAAAATCTTGGCACGCAGCATTCTCATTGCTTTGGCCCTGTTTTTATGCTGTGATCTTTCATCCTGACACTGCGCTACAACTCCTGTAGGAATATGGGTTATTCTAATAGCAGAATCTGTTTTATTAACGTGCTGACCACCCGGGCCTGAAGCGCGGTATGTATCGATTCTTAAATCTTTATCATCTATATTCACCTCTACATCTTCAGGCTCAACCAATATCATAACTGTCGCTGTAGAGGTATGAATCCTGCCCCCAGTTTCAGTAGCTGGAACCCTCTGTACTCTATGGACTCCGCTTTCAAACTTAAACTTTTTATACACATTGTTGCCTTCAATAGAAGCTACTACCTCTTTCATTCCACCTATACCAGTATAGTTCATATTCATTATTTCTACTTTCCAGCCATTTTTTTCTGCAAAATGCGTATACATCCTAAATAAATTTGTGGCAAAAAGCGCAGCTTCATCCCCTCCTGTACCTGCTCGGATTTCTATAAAGATACTCTTCTCATCATTTGGATCTTTGGGTAGGAGCAACATTTGAAGCTCGTTTTCAAGCCTTAGCCGCTCGGTTTCCAAAAGTTCCAGCTCTTCTTTAGCAAGTCCCTGCAACTCTTTATCTCTCAACAGTTCTTTATTGTTTTCAATCTGCTCAAGCACTGACTTATATTGTTTATACGCGTCTACTATTTCTGTAAGTTTCGATCTTTCGCTGGAATACTTATGGATTTCAGATGGACTTATTTCGGGATTTAATAGTTGTCTGTCGAGATCCGAACACTTTTTTTCAACCTCATCCAATTGATTTATTATTTCTATATTTCTCATTTTGTTGGTATAATGTTTCCACATCTTGTAATAATATCAAGATAGTATTAAACTGATAACATAGGCTATGAAAACAATAGATATACTGGAAAGCAAAATCAAAGAAGCAATAGTTATAAAAACAAAGCTTGAAGAGCAACAGCAGCAGCTAAAGGAAGAAATTGATCAGCTTAGAGGTAGTGTAAATCAACTTGAGATAGAAAGAGAAAAGACTAAACAAACAATCGATATGATAATTGAAAAAGTTGAGCTATACATAAAGCGAGCAGAGGCTTAAACTTGAGAAGCATAAAAATCAAGATTTATAACAGGGAATACAATATCAAGACCGATGCTGATGAAGAATATATACACAGTTTAGCTTCTTTTTTAGAAGAAAGACTTAAAGAAAATACATCTCAGGTAATAGATTTAAATATACCCTACCCTCTACTACTGGCGATATTCAAGATCGCCGATGATTTCTTCCGCACTAAAACAGAATTAGAGGAGTTTAAAAAACGTGCAGAAGATAGATCAAAACAGCTTGTCCAGATCCTGGACGATGCACTCGAAAACAGAGATACATTTGTTCCCGCAAGTGATGTTCAAGAACCCACACGACCGTCACTTAGCAACCAGGAAGAACTATTCAAATAATAGTTTAGATAAAAATGGATTAAATGTCTGTGTTGAAGAGAATTTAAAAGATTGCAAGGAATTTAAAAGTAGTTTAAGAAAACACTATTTACAAAAGAGACTTCTTCTAAAAGAGACTGATCTAATAAGTAGAAGCATAGACATTGCTTGTAAATTAATAGATCATAAAATCTATAAATCTGCTCAGAATATAGCCCTTTATTCACCAACTCGATCTGAGGTTGATACATCCTTGATTTTTAAACATTCCAGGCTTCTCGGCAAAAATACGTACTTCCCTAAGGTTTGTAAAGACTCCCTCAGATTTTATGAGATATCCAATTTTACTGACCTCAAAACAGGCAGCTTTGGTATAAAGGAACCGGACTGTTCTACAAATAAAGAACTCTCTTTAGAAAATATAGATATATTCTTGATCCCCGCAATCTGCTTCGATAAATATGGAAATAGAGTTGGTTATGGCAAGGGCTTTTATGATAGGACACTGAACAATATAAATTCAGATAAAAAAGTTGGTTTAGCTTTTAATTTTCAAATTACTGATCGCATACCACAGGAATTTTTCGATAAACATGTTGGATTTATTGCAACTGAATCGGGAGTAACAAAAACTTATAGAGGAGGTAATTAAAATGGAGATTCAAGCAGTAGCATTTCCCATTGT
>SMWS01000159.1 GCA_004356685.1 Deltaproteobacteria bacterium | reverse complement strand
TCTTTGTTCTTATCGTGCTCTTCTTTCCATGCAATTTTATTTGCGGCTTCTAATAGTAAATCCTTTAGGTTTACATATTCACGAGTACTCTTTGCATCGTTATTACCCAGAACCCATATGGAACCGATTACATCACCTGATTCAGAAGTGATAGGAACTCCAAGAGCTGATGACTTTTGTAGGGACTTTATTTTTTCGCCTACGTTTTCATTAGAAGCCAGGTTCCTGAAAACTTTTATTCTATTTTCCTTAACGGGTGCCCACATAGTCTTAGAGTTAGCGTCTATTGTGAGAAAATCTTTTAGATAGTCAGAAAAAAAGTTGCGTTCAGCAACAAGTGTTGCCAGAGTGGAACTATTATTTAAAAGATATACCAATATCGTTTTATCTTCTTCGCTGTCTGAAATATTGTCTAATATTTCTTTATAGAAACTACGCTTATCCTGTGAAGCAGATACAATATCTGTATCCTTTAGTTCCTTGATAAAATCGTTTACTGCTGCTGTTCCTTTAATCATTAAATCCTCCAAAAATATAATTTCTTTATCAACTTTGTGACATAATCTATTTAAATTAATGCAAATAAGATAATTGTTCATTGCAAATTGAATATTACGTCTATGATAAAAATCGGTTAATTATATACATTGTGCGGAAAAGTAAATAGCAAAGATAAAATTAATTAATAAAGTTGTAAATACTTACGGTAGATATGATTGTTAATTAATAAACAGAATCGCTAAATTAATCTTGATTTAAGATTTCTTCTTTAAGTATTCCTATGAAGGGAAGGTTGCGGTACTGCTGGTTATAGTCCATCCCGTAACCAACAACAAACTCATCGGGTATCTCAAAACCTTTATAATCAATCGCTATATCTATAATCCTGCGAACTTTCTTATCTAATAAAGCGCACACCTTAATACTGGCTGGTTTTCTTTCCCGAAGCATTCCAAGGATGTAATTTAGGGTAAGCCCGGTATCAATAATATCCTCTATCAAAATGACATGCTTGTTTTCAATATTCTCATCCAGGTCTTTAATGATTCTAACCACTCCTGTATGTGACTGACCCGAGTAGCTGGAAACAGATAGAAAATCCAGCGAAATGGGAATCTTTACCTCCCTGATTAAATCACATAGAAAAATGATACTTCCGCGGAGAACAGTTACAAATACGGGATTTAATCCATTATAGTCATCTGAGATTTTCTTACCTAACTCAATTACCTTTTCTTTTAACTCTGCTTCATTTATCAGTATTTTCTCAATATCATCAAATAATTGAACTTGCCTCATTTAAATTTTTATTAAAATGTATTTGTGTAAAGTGATAATTTCTAGCTATTAATTTAAAGTGTATGAATTCAAAAAAGATTATATAAGAAATGCTTGTATATGGCTATGAAAAATAATTTATTTATTAGAAAAAAATGTATTGACTTTAAATGTCAAATGGAGTTATACTATAAGTAAGCGATTCCGAGAGGCTAAGATTAAATAGAAAACAAAGGCCTGAATAACCAAGTAGGTTAGACCAGTAAATGGTCAAAACCCTTGAAAGAGGGAACGGCGAAGCGGATGCGGAGCCTGGGTACAGTTTTCAAATACTAATCAAGGTCACTTGGAATCGTTTTTTATTTTATACCAAATTTATGAAGCAGCTTTTGATAGTCTTTACCGTAAAATATCTTAATATTAACATCAGGGTATAACTCTTTTAATTTTCTAATCTTACGGTTTTTTTTAGTCACAAGTTTTTGTTTAAGGGTTGTAAGCTCAATATACAAATCAGGATCGGCAAGGTGAAAGTCTGGTGTAAATTCTTCTTTTATTCCGCCATTTTTGTATGTTTCAAGAATGAAGCTTTTTGGTTCATATTCCCACTTAATACGGTAGTAATCCAATACTTTTGCAAATTCTCGTTCGCTGGGGTGAGCAAAGTCAGGGATCTTAAAATGTAAATTATTAGTAGTGGAGCCTGCTGATTTATTATGGTTTATACTCTTTTTAAGTTTGTTAATTGCATTCCAGGTAATTCCGGCTTTTCCCAAAATACCTTTCATTTCTACAGTTTTTAATATTAATTCCAATGCAAAATCGGTATCAAGATCATCAAGCTTAATCTGCAGATCATAATATTTACTTTCTAACCTCTTTACCCCGTATAGTGCTTCTACTAACTTTTTATAATTTGTATTTTTATCTTTAGATAAGTGAAGTAAGCCTTTAATACTTATAGATGACGTAATCTTTATATGTAATGTTCCTGGAATATTATTAAAAAGTATTTCAGCGCCGAGGTTTAGAACAATTACATTTCGCTTTAATGCCTGGTTTAGAATAAGTTTTTTAATAGATTGTGGAGGGATGTCTTCTGAAGATATTAATTTATTAATATTATCAATTACAACCCGTTTTGTTAATTTGCTAATAACATGTGAGCTGTCAATTAATAGAAAGTCCAGCCTTTGAGCAGCTTTTACAGCTATTTCATGACCTAATAGGCCAGTTGGTTCAGTTAAAGTTATAATAGCCATCGTTGTTGATAGTTATTCTACGGTCTGTTTATAATAAATGAAAACAAATATTTGTAGGAACTATAAATTAAATATCTCCAAAATGATGCTGTAATAAAGTAATAGCCGCAATGCTGGCAGTTTCTGACCTTAAAATTCTTGGTCCGACACCAATGGATTTAAAATTATTTAATTCAGCAATTTTTACCTCATTTTCTGAAAAACCACCTTCTGGGCCGATCAAGATTGAAACAGAATTGATGTTTTTATTATTTTTAAGATTTTTAATTTTTAAAGATTTTTCATTTTCATAAAAGATTAAGTTTAAGTCTGATTTTTGTATATCAAATAGCTCGTTAAATTTTATTTCAGTATTGACTGAAGGGCTATTAGTTCTTCCGCATTGCTTTATGGATTCATCTGCTATCTTTTGCCACCGGGATATTTTATTCGTATTTCTTACCTCTGATCTTTCTGTAGCTACAGGATAAATGGAGTTTACACCAAGCTCTGTTGCTTTTTGCACTATTAAATCCATTTTGTCACCTTTAGTAATTCCCTGAAAAAGCGAAATATTTAGATGTGATTCCCTATTAATTTCATATTTATTAATGATTTCAGCTACAAGTTCTTTATTAAAGATATCTTTAACAATGCAGTCATATTCTGTGCCTTTACTATCAAATAAGATAATCTTGTTATCTGGTTTAATTCTAAGTACTTTAACTATATGCTTGTAGTCAGTACCCGATATTGTTACCTTTCTGCCGATAATTTGTTGTTCTTTTACTTTAAATCTTGGCATCTTAATTGTTAAGAAGATTATTTAATAATATTAGTAGGTTGTATTGTTTTATTGATATCTAACTTCATATAATTCAAATATATAAACAATTATTAATATAGTGTTAATGTATATACTGTAACTCATCATATATACAGCATTATTTAGTTTTTGTTATAGTGATTTAATAATTCTTCAATAAGACTGTCCGTTGTATATTTTGTTGGAGTAATATCGGCTTGTACCCCATGTTCGTTTAATGCGTGATTAGTAATGGGGCCGATGGAAGCAATAATACAATCTTTAAATGATTTTTCATTTGGTTTAAAGACTGAATAGAAATTACTGACAGTTGAAGGGCTTGTAAATGTGATTACGTCTATATTGCATTTTTTTATGTCACTAATTAGTTTTTTGGAATTAAGATTATCAGGTTTTTTATTTTCATAAACAGTAATTACTTCTACATTTGCTCCGAGTCTCTCAAGCTTTTGAGCAAGTATGTCTCTTGCTTCTTTTGCCCTTGGAATAAGCACTTTTTTGCCGATTAAGTCTATAGAATTAAATTGTTCTATAAGACCCTCTGCCCTATATTCTTTAGGAATTAAATCTGCAGATAACCTAAATTTATTTAAACTCTCTTTTGTTTTTTCACCAATAACGGCAAATTTAGTATTAAAAAGTGATTTAATATTTAATTTTTGTTCAAAAAATCTCTTAAAGAAAAACTTAACACCGTTTGTGCTTGTAAATATTATCCAGCTTGTATCTGATAGTTCTTTTAGCGACTTATCTAACTTTTTCCATGAAGAAGGGGGGCATATTTCAATGGTAGGAAACTCTATAGTTTGTGCGCCTAGGTCATTTAATTTGTCTATAAAGCTTTTTGCTTGATCTGTAGGCCGTGTTATAAGTATTTTTTTTCCGTAAAGAGGCTTTTTTTCAAACCATTTTATCTGCTCTCTATATTTTACTACTTCACCGATTATCAAAATTCCTGGTGGACTAATCATGTTTTCTTCTGATTTTTTGATTATATCATCCAAGGTACCTGTAATTGTTATTTGCTCCGGATATGTTCCCCATGTAATGATTGCTGTTGGGGTTTGTGGTTTTTTACCGTTCTTTATTAATTTTTTAACAATTTCACCAAGGTTTGTTATACCCATCAAAAAAACTAGAGTGCTTATTTTGGAAAGTGAAGCCCATGGTATGTTTGATCTACTTTTTTGGGGGTTTTCATGACCTGTAATTACCGCTAATGTTGAAGAAATATCCCTGTGAGTCAGGGGAATTCCCGCATATTCTGGTACTGCATAAAATGAGCTTACTCCGGGTATTACTTCAAAAGAGATATTGTTTTCACTTAGTATGATTGCTTCTTCTGCCCCTCTTCCAAAAATAAAAGGATCGCCACCCTTAAGGCGGGCTACAATTTTTCCGTCTATAGCATGTTTAATAAGCAGTTTATTTATCTTATCCTGAGATAGTTCTTTATGACCGCTTTTTTTGCCTACATATATGATTTCAGCATTTGGTTTTTTATTTTCCAATAGTTTAGTATTTACAAGGTAGTCGTAAACTATAATATCGGCTATGTTTAAGCACCGCTGTGCTTTTAGAGTTATGAGGCCGGGATCTCCTGGACCTGCTCCAATTAGGTATACTTTTCCTTTATTTCTCATAAAGTTATAAATTATAAACTTTGATTTATAAATATAATACTATTTAGATAAAAAACTATTTTAAATCGGGAATTAGATAATGGAAATATTTTTTTAACTATCCGTAACTATTTAGAATTTCTATAGTTATAAAATTTATGTAAGATGTTTACCTGATGGAAAGCGATATAGATTTAATTTTGAGAGTGAAAAGCGGAGACGATAGTGCATTTTCTGAAATCTTGAAAAGATATTATAATAAGATTTTGAATTATGTATACAGATATACCAACAATCGTGAAACATCTGAAGACTTAACACAGGAAATATTTATGAGAGTACACAGATCGGTCAAAAACTATAGACCTGAAGCAAAATTTTCTACTTGGCTATATAAAATTGCTACGAATCTGTGCCTGACAGAAGTTGCTACTAGAGCAAAAAAATATGCATCCAGTCTTGATGAAGTCCAACAAAACGTTGGTTCACTGGAAGATGAAAAGTCTGTAGATCAGTTGCATGTGAGATATAGAAGTGAAATTAAAAAGATGATTTTTGATGCAATGAATACACTTTCTGAAAAGGAAAGGTCGGCAATTATGCTTTGTAAGTACGAACAGCTTTCTTACGATGAAGTTGCTCAGACGCTTGATTGTACTGTTGGCGCTGTCAAGACATATGTATACAGGGGCAGGATGAAATTAATTGATAAATTAAAACCCTATTTGGCAGAGGTGGAGATAGATGAAATGTGATGATATAAAAGCCCTTTATGATGATTTTAAAACAGAACTCTTAGGCAGTGAAGAGTTGTCGGCTGTTAATAAGCATATTGGCAGCTGCAATGATTGCAATAACTATTATTTGGAAAATAACAAGTTATCCAAGCTTCTTGATAACTGGGAGGAAATTGAACCGCAGAACAATTACGTAAGTAAATTCTGGAATAAAATTGATGAAACTGAGTTAAATAGCAACAAAGGAGTACTGGGATTTTTCAAAGGGATAAAGACGGCTTTTGTTGTACCGTCACTTGCGGTTGCTTTATTTTGCAGCCTGCTCATAGTAAATATGTATAGGACATCTACAACTTCACCAACATCGGATGAAGATGCAAGAGATAATATATTTTTATTAGAAATTAATGATATTATTTCGGTAGAAGGCTATGAGTCGCTAAAAATTTATGGACTCTGGTATGATCTGGAAGAAGAACCTAAGGAGGGATAAAGCTTTGAGGATTTCTAAAATACCGTATTTGATTATTATGATTTTACTGTTATCTCAAATATCGGTTTTTGCAGGAGGAATGGGCAAATGGTGGAAAAATAAAGAGATAGTAAATAAGCTGCAGCTAACATCTGGCCAAGTTCAGAGTATTGAACAAATATTTAATTTACATAAGGGTAAGTTAAACGAGAAGAAAAGAAGTTTATTAATTAAAGAAAAAGAATTAAATCAAAAATTAAAAGATCCAGAGGCTAACAGAGCCGACATTAATGAATTGGCAGAGGAAGTTGATTTATTAAAACTGCAATTGAGAAAAAAACATCGTAATATGCAACTCGAGATTAGAGAACTACTTAACCCCGAGCAGAGAAAGATACTGTATAATATCTGGTCTAATAGAAAACATAAAAAGTAGTTGACTAGCTTTACCTTTAAATTTTAGTATATATCTAAATTCTTAATACGATTTTGTGGAAAAGTTATTTAATTTAACCACCAAATATGAACCACAAGGCGATCAGCCCCGTGCAATTGAACAACTTATCAGTGGCCTGCTATCCAAAAAGAAACATCAAGTTCTTCTAGGGGTTACTGGAAGCGGAAAGACGTTTACCATAGCAAATGTTATAAATAATATTGAGATTCCTACTTTAATAATTGCACACAATAAAACTCTTGCAGCCCAGCTTTACGGAGAATTTGAAGAGCTTTTCCCTCAAAATTCAGTACACTATTTTGTAAGCTATTATGATTATTACCAGCCAGAAGCCTACATTCCAACTACCGATACTTATATAGACAAAGACGTAGCAATAAATGAAACTATCG
>SMWS01000158.1 GCA_004356685.1 Deltaproteobacteria bacterium | reverse complement strand
CTCCATCGTCACTACGATATAATCCGCCCTTTTCTTTGTTTTCTACTATTGCCCAAACACGTTGGTTATTCACCGATGATACTGTTACTCCTATAATCCCAAGTGTGTCCGTTGGAAATCCTTTGTTTTTTGAAATCTCTTTCCAGGTTTCTCCTTCATCTGTGCTTTTCCATAGTGCAGAACCTTCTCCTCCAGAACTTAAACTATAAGGAGTACGTTGTAAACGCCAAGTTGAAGCGTATAAAATTCTAGGATTTGTTGGATCGATAATTAAATCGACAACGCCAGCATGGTCATTAGCAAATAATGTTTTACGCCATGTTTTCCCTCCGTCTGTACTTTTATAAAGACCTCTTTCTAGAGTTGGCTTGTAAATATTTCCTAACACTCCTGCATAAACAATATCTGAATTTGTTGGATGAACAGCAATACGAGACACGTGTCTTGAGTTTTTTAATCCAGATTCCGTCCATGTTTTTCCTGCATCAACACTTTTCCAAATACCATATCCAGAAGACACATTTCCTCTAACGGTTTTTTCGCCACCTCCAACATAAATTACATTCGGGTCGTTTTTCGAAACTGTTATCGCTCCTATGCTTCCGCCAAAATAACCGTCAGAAATGTTTTCCCATTCTCGGCCACCATTTGAAGTTTTCCAAACTCCTCCTCCTGCTGCACCAAAATAAAATAGATTGGGCTGGTTTGATACTCCTGTTACAGCAGCACTTCGTCCACCTCTAAAAGGACCAACAAGTCTATATTCTAAAGCATCGTATTGTGCTTCTTTAAATGTTTGTGCATTGATTTGGGTATCGCTTAATAAGAAAAGTAGCATTGCTATAATTACTGTCGAAAATCGCATAATTGTTTTTGGTTTAGTTATGAGCAAATAAAAGTAATAATTAATAGCTATTAATTATTATTCGAATTCAATTTTAACTTAAAATTGTTTCTTTTAAAACCCAATCATGTATCCATTTTGATAATAAGGCTACCCAATCATCATTATCGTTTAAACAGGCAACAGTTGTAAATTCCTTTCCTCCCAATTCTTTAAAAATCTCTTTACCTTCCATGGCGATTTCTTCAAGTGTTTCTAAACAATCACTAACAAAAGCTGGAGTTACTATTGCCATTTTTTTAATGTCTTGTTTTGCCAATCTTTCGATTGTAAGGTCAGTATATGGTTGCAACCAAGAATCAAATCCTAATCGGGATTGAAATGAAGTTGAAAATGTCCCAACTGTAAGTTGAAGTTTTTTAGCAACCAATCGTGTTACTTCATAACATTGATGCCTGTAACAAAATTCGTGAGCTTTTGAAGGTGTTTCACAACAAGTCTTATCTATTTTACAGTGTGAATTTGTAATATCCCTTTTTTTAATATGCCGTTCGGGAACACCATGATATGAGAATAAAAGATGCTCGTAGTCTATATCTTTTAATGCGTCTTGTATTGAATTGGAAAGCACTTTAATATAATCTGGTTTGTTATAAAATGCCGGAACTGATTCTATTTTAAGATTTGGAAAATAGTTGCGTCGTTCTTCTTCCGCTTTCGCCAAAATTGTTTCGGTTGTTGCCATAGCAAATTGTGGATATAACGGAAATAATAAAATCTCATCCACACCTTTGTTAACTAATTCTTGTAATCCTTTTTTTATTGTCATACTTCCATATCGCATGGCTAATGCAACTGGAATGTTTACTTGCTTTTTAACCTTTTCCTTAAGTTTTTCTGAAATCACAATAAGAGGCGAGCCTTCTTTCCACCATATTTTTTTATAAGCTGATGCCGATGCTTTTGGTCTTGTATTTAAAATTATGCCTTTTACAAGTAGTGTTCTTGCCCAAAGCGGAACATCAATCACACGTTCGTCCATTAAAAACTCACCTAAATATTTCTTAACGTCTTTTGGGTTTGGAGTATCTGGAGAACCTAAATTTACGAGTAAAATTCCTTTCATATTTATTTCATTATCATAACCTATAAGGTTTTAAATACCTAACAACAGGTTTATTGTCAATTAACTCAAAGACATTATATATTTTTTAGGCGTTGTTCTATATTTCTTTTTAAATGCAGCTATAAAATGACTTGCTGTACTGTAACCTACTTTTAAACCAACTTCGGAAACATTATAATTACCCGATTCTAATAGTTTTCGAGCCACTTCCATTTTGTATTCAAACAAAAAGCTATACACCGAATCGCCATAAATTTGTTTAAATCCTTCTTTTAACTTTTTTAAACTTAATCCTATTTCTTCTGATAACTCTTGTAGTGTTGGTGGCTCTACCATTCTTGAAATAATAATATCCTTTGCTTCTCTTATTTTAATAACATTAGATTCATCTACTAAAAATGGACATTGTTCAATATCTGCATCCTCATTTCTATTAAAATACAAACTTAAGATTTCGTATGCCTTTCCTTTAAAGTATAAATTCTTTATTGACCGGTTAAGATTATAGTTTATTAATTGATTCAAAACTATAGCCATTGAAGGCGATATTTTTCCATCTTTATAATATTTCTTATCTCTATTGTCATCACTTAAAAACGTAATATAATCTGCCTCTTGAGAAAACAAACCGTGAAACTTTTTAATAGAAATCAGGACCGTAATTAACCATGATTTAGGGCTAATTTCAAGATTTATTGGCAATTCTCGTTGCGGATTATATAAGAGCAAGGAATTCTCTTCTAAAATATCTATTACATATCTACCGCTATTGAAATTAAATTTGATTGACCCCTTTAAACAAAAATGAAATTGAATGAAGTCACTATCTATTTCGCGTTCAATATATTGTAATTTATCACTTTCATTTTTATTTAATAGTATAATAAACCCTTCATCAACTTTAGTTTCATCAAAAGCACCTTTAGCGACATTTTCTAACGTACTATTATCATTATTTACATTCATACTATTTATATTAATTCTAAACTAACTTGTTAAAAAGGGTTAATTTAAGTGCAAAAATATGACATTTATCATATAATATTAAAAATAAAGTTTAAAAAACCACAAACGATATAAAAAGTTCCTTAAGCGTTATTTTTTTAGTCGTTAGCTACATATTTTTGCTTCCGATAATTCAAGTTAGATAATGAAGCAATATAATATTTCTAAAGGAAATTCTTTTTATGCTATAGGTTTAAGCTATAAAAAAGCAGATGCCAAAATTAGAGGCCGTTTTAGTTTAGATATAACCTCAAAATCTACTTTGCTTAATCAAGCTAAAGAAAAAAATATTGAGAGTTTATTAGTTACATCTACTTGCAATAGAACCGAAATTTATGGTTTTGCACAGCATCCTTTTCAACTCATAAAATTACTTTGCGATAATACTAATGGGACTATAGACGAATTTCAAAAAGTAGCTTACGTTTATAAAAATAAAGAAGCCATCTCGCATATGTTTAGAGTTGGATCTGGGCTTGATAGTCAAATACTCGGTGATTTTGAAATTATAAGTCAATTAAAGATTAGTGCAAAAACTTCAAAAAAACATGGTTTATTAAATGCTTTTTTAGAGCGTCTAATAAATTCTGTAATACAAGCCAGTAAGCGAATTAAAACTGAAACCAAAATTTCTTCAGGAGCCACCTCTGTTTCTTTTGCTTCTGTGCAATATATTTTTAAGAATGTTAAGGATATTTCAGAGAAAAATATTTTACTTTTTGGTACTGGAAAAATCGGAAGAAATACTTGCGAAAATCTTGTAAAACACACCAAAAATGAAAAAATTACTTTAATTAATAGAACAAAACACAGAGCAGAGCGAATAGCTGGAAAATTCAATCTTGTTGTTAAAGATTACGCTAATTTACAAGAAGAAATAAATATGTCAGATGTTTTAATTGTTGCAACAGGAGCTCAAAACCCAACAATAGATAAGCAAATTATTCAGACCAATAAACCGCTTTTAATTTTAGATTTATCTATACCGAAAAATGTGAATGAAAACGTTGAAGAATTAAAGAGCGTAACACTTGTACATTTAGACGATTTATCTCAAATAACAGATGAAGCTTTAGAAAAAAGAAAAAAACATATTCCGCATGCAGAAGTCATAATAGAAGAGGTTAAAAACGAGTTTAATAGTTGGTTAGAAGCGCGAAAGTTTGCACCAACTATTAAGGCTCTAAAACACAAATTATTAGATTTTAAAACTACTGAATTAGAATTACAACGTAAAAAATTATCCGATTTCAACGAAGAACAAGCCGAATTAATCAGTAACAATATTATTCAAAAAATTACCAATCACTTTGCGCATCATTTAAAAAGTGATGACGCTTCTGCCGATGAAAGCCTTGAACTTATAAAAAAAGTGTTTCAGTTAGGAACTTCTACAAATGTCTAAAATTATTAGAATTGGTACACGTGAGAGCCAACTTGCTCTTTGGCAGGCAAAAACTGTACAACAAATGTTGGAACAACTCGGTCACAAAACCGTGTTAGTCCCTGAAAAATCTACTGGAGATTTAATTTTAGATAAACCCTTATATGAGCTGGGAATTACTGGAATATTCACCAGAACTTTAGACATTGCAATGCTCAATAACGATATCGATATTGCTGTGCATTCCCTTAAAGATGTACCAACAATTTTACCAAAAGGTATTGTGCAAGCTGCAGTTTTAAAACGGGGGAACATAAGAGACACTCTCGTTTATAAAAACAATGAAGAGTTTTTATCTCAACGAGATGCTGTTATTGCTATTGGTAGTTTACGACGTAGAGCGCAATGGTTAAATCGATATCCAACTCACACGCTTGTAGATTTACGTGGTAATGTAAATACGCGTTTACAAAAATTAGAAAACAACGATTGGAATGGAGCCATTTTCGCTGCTGCTGGTTTAGGGCGAATCGGATTAAGACCTAAAAACGCAATTAATTTAGATTGGATGATTCCTGCTCCTGCACAAGGAGCAATAATGATTACCGTTTTAGATGAAGACGAAGATATAAAAGCTATTTGTGCCGAATTAAACCATGAGGAAACAGAAATTTGCACTTCTATTGAGCGTGAGTTTTTAAATCTTTTAGAAGGTGGTTGTACTGCTCCAATTGGTGCTATAGCCTTTATAAAAAATGAACAAGTCTTGTTTCAAGGAGTACTTTTAAATACAGATGGAACAAAAAAGATTGAAGTTACTCGAAACGAAAAATTAGGCGATCATCAGGATATGGCTGCCTATTGTGCAAATTTTATTATCGAACGTGGTGGTAAACGATTGATGAATGAATTAAAACAAGT
>SMWS01000157.1 GCA_004356685.1 Deltaproteobacteria bacterium | reverse complement strand
CACCTGTTACTAAATCAGTGCTTTTTAACCAGGATGCTTCAGAAGCGCTTTCAAATTTTGGATTCAGTATTGCAGGTATGCCGTCTTTTGGGGGCCCGCCAGAAAATATTTTTTCTTTAGAGACCAGACTGTTTGAGACATCAAATCCATTATAATCACCTAAAAAGCTTACTGAATAGGAATTGTAGGTTGTAAATAATAATACTAGTAGTGTTAAAAATAAAATATTTCGCATTATAGAATACGATGAATATTATTTAAAGAAGATTCCCTTTATCTTGAAAAATAGAATGACAAATTATATCAACAACTAACCAATCTTCTTCCACTCGTAGAAATAATCCGAAACTTTGTCTCTTATATACAACCTGGATCTGTGAATCCTCGACTTTGCTGCGGGCACTGAAATCTCCAACACCTGGGAAACCTCTTCATTTGAAAGTCCCTCGATATCGCGCAGATAAAATACTACTCTGTAAGCCTCTGGAAGTTCATCTACCGCTTTTTCCAATATTTCGAGCGCTTCCTTAATATATATAACAATATCGGGTCTACTGCTCCAATCCTTATGATGTATCCTGCCCATAAGTGTTCCCTTGCTGTCATAGGGAACATAATCTTCTAAACTCAGGTCATGCTCATATTTTTTTTCAGCCCTAAGCAGCATATAGCTAGCATTTGCTGTTATTCTATAAAGCCAGCTGGAAAACTTTGATTCTCCCCTAAAAGTATGAAGCTTCTTTATAAGTGTTATATAGACTTCTTGCAGGACGTCTTCGGATTGATAATGGTCTCTGGTAATTCTGTAAGCAAGATTATATATCTTTTCCATATACCTGCTTACAATCAGTTCAAAGGCCTGATCGTCATTATCGTTAACAAACTTATTAATGAGTTGCTGATCAGACAACTCATCTGGATTGTGGTTGTTTTTATTAACGTTTTGCAGCTTATCTAAAATCTTGTTTAGTAGCCCTGTTTCTTTCATACCAATACAAATTATTTTGAATATATTTGTTGAATACAGCTACAATATTTTTACAAAATTCCCCTGGTTTTTACGAAAATTTCCTGATTTATGGGAAAACACGTAAGTTTAGATGAAAAAATGATGTATTGGTTTCTAAATATTTGAACAAATACTAAAAAAAATCAAAGATCTAGTAATACACCTGGAACAAAAGTTGATTTTTGTCAGTATTGAAGTAAATATCGAGAATCAAAATCAACATAAATAAAAGCATATAGAGAATAGAAACCCCAAATGCTTTTCCATAGTTGCTTTTTGATAGAACACTGCTAAGCATTACATACTGGAAGTATATTCCTACTATAAGAACTAAAATAGCGAAATATTCAGAGCATATCCCAAAAAACCATAAAGAAAGTGACAAGGGAATGAGGGATATAGAGTATAGAAGAATAAAAATGTTTGTATAGTTTTGACCAAACACAACAGGCATCACCGGGATATTAGCTTTTTTATAATCATCTTTATATTTTTGTGCAAGCGCCCAGAAATGCGGCGGCTGCCAAAGAATCATAAAGACAAATAGTATCCATGCTCCAATACCAAGGCTGGGTTGTATTGCAGAATATCCAATAAGTACAGGTAGAGCACCCGGAATACCTCCTATTATTGTTCCATACGGAGAACTTCTTTTTAGATAGAGTGTATAAAGAACCGTATAACTTAATATTGCAAGTATTATTAATAAAGCATTTACTATATTTATGAAATAAACAGATATGAAAAGTGCTAAAACCATTAAAACAATAGAGATAACAAGCGCCTGTTTATCACCTACGGTCTTCATTGCTTCGACTCTTTTACCAAGGCGGTCCATAAGGACATCAAGCTCTTTATCAAGTACATTGTTCAGAATTGCAGCCCCGCCGGCGCTAAGAAACAGAGAGATTAAGGTATAAAATATTAAGTCGCCCTCAGGTATTCCCCTATTAGCTAACACCATCCCGGCAAACCCTGTAAATACAACGCTTATAATAATCCGTGGTTTTAGAAGAATTACTGTAGAAGTTACAAATTTGGCAGTGGAAATTTTATCGTTACTGATTTTAGTACCGTCCTAAATTATAGTTGAATTTATTATACAGTGCTTTGCTTATTTTTCGAATACCAGGTGTTAATAAGAATATAAATGATAAGTAGGGCTACAAAAACATGGGCTGCAGTAACTACAAAAAACAGTTTTGTGTGAATTATCCCTACACCAAGAAGAATCTGAATAACAATAAGACCAAATACCATTCCAATCTTCTTTTTATATTTTTGTAACTGATCACTTATATTTGAATATATTAATAGAAAAATGAAAACTGCAAAAATTATATAAGCTAAACTTCTGTGAAGAAAATGAGTCAGGACAATTCCGGAAAGCTCAGGTGGTACCCAAAAACCCAGACATTTTGGAAAATCAGGACATGCAAGCCCGGCACCACTATGTCTTACATAAGCGCCTAAACCGGCCTGTACTAATACTAAAAGGGATAGAAAGAAAAATAAACCAAAGAAGGTATCACTGCTGAATTTTGGTTTCCGTGACTCATCAAAATAAGCTAGAAATAAAACAAGCGAAAATATTATTAGAGCAGTTGAAAAATGTATTGTCGTTAGGTTCATCGGAAGCTTTAACATGACTACAAATCCTCCCATCAGAACCTGAATAGCTAGTAATGTTATTGCTATAATAGGAACTTTTTTATAAGCGGGACTATATATTTTTCTCCTTTTAAACGCCAGAATCACAAGAAATATTCCGGCTATTGCACCAAGGACTCTGTGGGAAAATTCTACATAGATATCCCACCGGAAAGGCGGAACTACTTTACCATGGCAAAGTGGCCAGTCAGGACAGGCAAGCCCGGCTTCAAGCCCCGTAACTACACTACCCAAGATTAATAGAAGAAAAAAAAGTCCAACCGTACTTTTTGATAGCATTTATTAATTTTAAGGAACTATCCTATTGAATACATCTATTGAGGTAAGTCCTATTAGTAGACTGAGAAGAAAGAGAGGATAAAGTGCAAAAACCCAGGTAATACTGTCTTCATATTTTAGGTGCATAAAGAACAGAGCAACTATAGTAGCTTTTATTGAAGCAATTATCATAGCAACAAACAAATTAATTGAACCTAAATCAATCTCCCTTGCAACATAAACAGTAATTACAGTAAGTGCCATTAATATTAGCCAAATAATAACATAGGTTTTATAAGGCGTTATGTGTTCATCATGATTTTCAGACATTCTTGCATTTCCTCCTGTTCAGCCTATCAAATAAAGTAAAGGGAATAAATAGATCCAGATCAGATCGATAAGGTGCCAGTACAAACCACCCACTTCAACATGGGTGTTGTAAGACGCTGAATACCTTCCCTTAATAGCTAAAATCATTATTATTAGAAGCACTATCAGGCCTATAAATACATGAAGCATATGAAGTCCTGTCATCATAAAATAGAGTGAGAAAAATATACTTGTATCAGGGTAGATGTGGTGTGCAAATTTAGCTGTATATTCTAGATATTTATTAAAACCGAATACTAAACCACAGATGATAGTTATAGCCAGCATAATAATAAGCAATTTATTATTGCCTTTTTTACTAGCAGTGACACCAATTGCCATTGTCATACTACTACCAATCAGGATTATCGTATTTAAAGCCCCAAGCTCCCAGTCTAGTTTCAGATGATCAAGGTGGAACATCTCGGGATACTTGGCTCTGAATATTGCATAGGTAGCAAACAGTCCTCCGAACAAAAGGATTTCAGTGCCCAGAAAAAGCCACATTCCAAACTTTGACTGCTCATACTCTTCTACAGGGTCTATATGATGAACATGAACGTGATCAGCTGTTAATTGTTCCATACTAAAATAAATCCTCCTGTTTAACCTTTCTTCCCATATCCATAGCTCCAGTCAGTAACAACTGGTATTTCTTTAAAATTTTCGAGTATTGGTGGAGAGGAAGTCTGCCACTCAAGTGATAACGAATTATACGGATTATCGGGTGCTTTTTCCCCAGAATAAAGTGACTTAATAAGATTATAAGCCATTATAATCATACCAATTGCTAAAATCCATGAACCTATTGTAGAGAGCTTCATAAGAGACTCAAACTCAGGAAGGTATGTAGCATATCTTCTAGGCATCCCTTGGACTCCAAGGAAAAACTGCGGGAAAAAAGTCACGTTAAACCCAATAAACACGAAGAACCACGCAATTTTACCTAGCGTATCATCTAGCATTTTTCCAAACCATTTTGGATACCAGAAGTGAAGCGCACCAAAAAATCCCATTACAGTACCACCAATCATTACGTAATGCATATGTGCAACCACAAAGTATGTATCGTGTAAATGAATGTCAGCAGCAAGTGCGCCTACGTGAAGTCCCGTTAACCCGCCCACTGTGAAAAGAAATAAAAAAGAAAGGGCATACAGCATTGCCGAATGAAACTGAATAGATCCTTTATACAGCGTGGCAAGCCAGTTGAAAACCTTTATAGCAGTAGGGACCGCAACCAGAAATGTGAGGAAAGAAAATATTATAGCCGCTGTTTCTGATATGCCGGCTACAAACAAATGATGTGCCCAGACAAAAAAGCTAATAATGGCAATAGCCACACTCGAATACGCTATAGCTTTGTAACCAAATATAGGCTTTCTGGAAAAAACCGGAAGAATTTCAGATATTACTCCCATAGCAGGAATGATCATAATATAGACCGCCGGATGAGAGTAAAACCAGAAAAAGTTTTGAAATAATACAGGGTCTCCACCCTTATCAGGATCAAAGAAACCTATACCCAAAGTCCTTTCAGCAATCAGGAGAAGCAGAGTTATGCCTACAACCGGTGTGGCAAGTAGCTGCAGAATTGCAGTTGAATACAATGCCCAGATAAAAAGCGGCAGTCTGTGCCATGTCATCCCCGGGGCTCTCATCTTATGAATAGTAACAATGAAGTTAAGTCCAGTAAGAATAGAAGAAAACCCAAGCACAAATATACCAAGAGTAAGCAATATCACATTGGTATTAGTCTTTGCACTGTAAGGAGTATAAAAAGTCCAGCCTGTATCCGCTGGTTCCAAAAGTGCAAAAAGCAGTATTGCCGCCCCAATTAAATAAAGCCAATAGCTGCCTAAATTTAGTTTTGGGAAAGCTACATCACGGGCTCCAATCATAAGCGGTATAAGAAAATTACCTAAACTTGCAGAAATGCCCGGAACAATAAAGAAAAAGACCATTAAAGAACCATGTAGAGTGAATAGCACATTGTATGTATGCGGAGAAACTATATTGGATTCGGGCGTGAAAAGCTCAGCTCTCATTACTATTGCAATTGAACCTGCTATGATAAAAAATATAGAAATTGAGACGAGATATAATATTCCTATTCTTTTATGATCAGTAGTGTAAAACCATGAACGAAATCCCGATTTATATTCTAAAAATGACGGCTCACTTATTGTAGCAGCAGTTCCGGTTGCCATAAAAACCCCTCCTGATAATGTTCAAATAATTATTTTAATGATTTAATATAAGCAATTAGTGCATCGATTTCTTCATCCGTTAATATACCCTTAAATGAAGGCATTGAAGGGGCAAAGCCCTGAACTACTTTTGCTTGTGGAATAAGAATCGACTCTCTTAAATAATTTTCATCAACTTCTATGGTTGTTCCATCCTGAAGTGATTCATTTTTACCATAAAGTGCTTTAAATGTAGGACCGACACCGGCACTTCCGTCTATGCTGTGGCATGCCGCACATCCATTTTTAGAATACATATCCTTACCCAGCTCTTCTGGTGATTTGGTTGAAGCAAAAGTAGTTGTTTCCTCTTCGTCCCCTTTCTCCCATCTGCTAAAAGCCTCGGGACTCATTACATAAACTTTAGCCAACATTTGAGAATGCCCAGTACCACAATACTCTGCACAGAATAGATCATACGTGCCTATTTTAGTTGGATTAAACCAAAGCTGTGTATACATTCCAGGAACAAGATCCTGCTTTACTCTAAAAGCAGGAACAAAAAAGCTGTGTAGTACATCGTCAGCTCTCATAACCATCTTTACTGGTCTGTTATGCTGAACAAATAATTCGTTAATAGTACTCTTTCCATTTTGATACTTAAAAATCCAAATCCACTGTTTCGCAGTAACATTGACTTCAACGGCATCCCCCGGCGGAGTCCTCATCTCTTTATATACTATTAATCCATAAGCAAATATCACGAATAACAATATAGAAGGTATAACAGTCCAGATTATCTCTAGAGTTTGATTGCCAGTAATGTAGGGGGTATAGTCATTTTCTGTTTTTCTTTTATATTTAAAGGAAAAGTAAATAAGTAAAACAGTGATTAATATGAAAAATACGATTGATAAAACAGTAACAAACCATAAGACACCATCCACTTTGCCCGCGAAACTAGATGCTGCTTCAGGAACCCAATTCATTTAGTGTCGTTTAAACCTCCATCCTTTCTAGAAATCTTTTTTTCTCTCCTCCAAAAATAGGTTAAGAATATACCAAGTGACAAAAGCGTCACAACCCCGCCGGCTTTCATTACATTTAATGCCTGTAGAGCATATTTTTTACCTAGTGGATCAAATTGATAACAAAACAAAAGCGCTTTATTTATTATTTTAGAAGTACCAATTTCTCCATCCGTTGCTTCTAAAAGAGCCATTCTTAGATCCCTTGGTTCATGCTGAATACCATAGAGATACCTGGATATTATTCCGTCGGGCGATATTATAATTAAAGAAGATGGATGTGCAAATTCTTCACCTTCCTTCTTGAATTTAAAGCCGACAGATTCAGTAAGTTTTGTGATAGCTTGCGAATCGCTGGTTAGAAAATGCCAGTTTCCTTTAGGGAAATGCCTATCATCTAACAACTTATAATATTTCGCGATTTTGGAGCTGGACTGCTTAAAATCATCTTCTGGATTAAAACTTACTGTTAAAATCTTAAAATCGCTTCCAAGATTTAAAGAAGACATTCTGTTTACAACATCCACAACACCATCTGTTGCATAGTTGCACACCCTGGGGCAACTGAAATAGACAAGGTTTAGAACTACGGGTTTTTTTTCCTGAAAAAAATCATTAAGCACTACTTTTTGATTCTGTGCATCATAAAACTCAAGATCTAAAGGAATCATATCTCCCAAATGCTCGTCGATTCCTATGTTGTCTAAATCGTTTACATCATTTATTGCAAGGCAATCCTTTGCACTGCTTGTAAATGCAAGCAAAAACATCAATAAAATGAATATATTACACAGCTTCTTTAACATAATATACAACTTTAATAGAGAATTAGCATCAAAAAGGACTTGATTCTATGTGGATTATTAATGCCTGTCAAGTATCATATTCAATTATAAACCCTCTTGAAAATTTATAGAATATACAGCTTAAACAGATAAGATATTTTTTACTTTAAATGGGACTTATTACAGATATAAACGGCATTAAGGTTGGCCATTTTTCAGATTACAAAAGCATAACCGGATGCTCTGTAATTCTATTTAGTAACAAAACAACCGGATCCATTGATATTAGAGGAGGCGGTACAAGCACAAGACAAATAGACGGGCTATTGCCTCATCATAACTTTGGAAATATAAACGCTATATTACTAACAGGCGGCAGCGCTTATGGGCTGGAAGCCTCTTGCGGAGTTATGAAATACCTTGAAGAAAAACGAATTGGACTTAAAGTTGGAAATGGCTGCATTGTGCCAAGCGTACCAACTGCCGTAATTTTTGACTTAGGTATTGGTAGCAGCTCAGTCAGGCCGACAGCCGATTTTGGTTATAAGGCATGTGAAAATGCTAAAAAGGTGTTTGAACAGGGAAGTGTGGGTGTGGGAACCGGGGCAACAATTGGTAAGTACCTTGGTATAAAATATGCCACAAAAGGCGGACTTGCTTCCGACAGTAGCACACTACCCGGCGGAATCAGGGTTGGTGTATTAGTTGTAGTAAATGCATTTGGTAATGTATATGACTATTATAATGGCAATAAAAACATAGCCGGAGTAAGAAATTCAAAGAACGGACAACTTATAAATACTACTGATCTAATAAGAAATGGGGTAAAACAAACTACCACCACCTTTCAAAATACCACTCTAGCTATTATTGCAACAAATGCAAAATGTTCTAAAGAACAGCTGCAAAGAATTGCTAGCATTGGAAATACGGGAATTTCCAGGGTTGTTAACCCATGCAACACAACTTTAGACGGTGACATAGTATTTGCAGTTTCTTGTGGAGATGAAAAAGCGAAAATTAATGATATAGGTGTAGTAGCTTCAGAACTTATTTCACGCTCAATTATAAAAGCCGTTAAATCTGCAAAAGGCCTTGGAGAAGTCCCCTCCTGCTCTGATATTAATAACTTACTATCACCCTAATACTTATTAAACGATAAATCACTTTCAGAAAGTCTGAATTTTCTCATCCTAATTCCCATAACTATTCCAATTGCTATTAGAGAGGTTAGAGTTGCCGAGCCTCCATAACTTATAAAAAGCAGAGGCAAACCCATAACTGGAAATATACCTATTACCATGCCCACATTTATAACAGTATGCCAGAAAAACATCGATGCTATTCCAAAGCATACAAACATAGAAAATTTATCTTTCGATCGGCTGGATGTGTCTAAAATCCAAAGAATCAATATAAAGAAAAGCAGAATAGTAAAAAAAGCTCCGAGAAAACCCCATTCCTCGGCTATGACAGAAAAAGCAAAATCGGTATGCTGTTCGGGAAGAAACCTCAGCTGAGTTTGTGTGCCCTGCATAAAACCTTTACCGCTTAATTTGCCAGAACCAATTGCAATTTTTGATTGGATGGCATGGTATCCACTCCCAAGTGGATCCTGAGATGGATCCATAAAAGACATAATTCTAACCTTCTGATAATCCTTCAAAAAATGGCCCCAGAGTGGCACAAACAATACGCAACTGGCTATGACTAAAAAAATCAGGTGTTTGGTTTTTACTCCTGCAAAAAGTATTATACTTATTGAAATCAGACCAACTATAAAAGCAGTCCCCAAATCGGGCTGAATAACTATAAGTAATATAGGAATGAAAATTAGTGCAAATGGTTTAACCAAATCAAATACACCAAACGGCCCTGCAGAAAAATCATCGTGGTAAAATTTTGCCAAAATTAGTATGACAGAAATTTTTACAAGTTCTGAAGGCTGAACGTATATAATACCACCCAGTGACAACCAGCTTTTTGCTCCTGAAATTTCTCTGCCAACAATTAGTACTACAACTAATAAAAGAATGTTGATTATATAAAAATGGCTTGCATAACGAAGGAGTAATCTATAGTTAATTAATGATAATAAAATAGTTATAAATAGCCCTATTGATACCCATAATATCTGTTTTTTGAAAACTTCTGTTCCTATGTTGATTGTTGCACTATATAGATTAATTATACCAATTACACAAATAATGAGGGTTATGAAAAAAAGCCCCACATCAAAATTTCTTAACAGTCTAATGTTTATCATTGCAAAGAGTATTGTGAATCAAGCTTAAAGTAAGATTCTAAAACCCGCTTTGCTATAGGTGAAGCAACTGCTCCTCCCTTGCCACCATGCTCAACTAGAACCGTAACTGCTATTTCTGGGCTGTTTGCGGGAGCAAAAGAGGTAAACCAGGCATGATGCTCATATTTTTTATTTTTAATTTTAATCGAATCAAGCGCAACAACCTGCGCTGTGCCGGTTTTTCCGGCCACTTCTATATTTTCCAACCTGGCTCGTTTCGCAGTTCCATTTTGCTGATTAACAACACCTACCATAGCCCCACTTATAACCGATATGTATTCATCCCCTATTCCAATTCTTTTTTTATTGTTCTTGTATTTATAAAGCTGCTGCCCTTTACTTGAAATCACTTCTTTTACGAAGTGGGGCGTTATCTTGTACCCACCATTAGCTATAGATGAAGTCATAACCGCAACCTGCAAAGGCGTAACGCTCAAATAACCCTGACCAATAGCAACATTAACTGTATCACCCTTATACCAGGGTTTATTTAACCTTTTTTTCTTCCAGCTCTTATTAGGAGAGATCCCATATTTTTCTGCAATATCTATTCCTGTGGCAGCTCCATAGCCCATAAGTTTAGAGTATTTATAAAGCTTCTCAATTCCAATTATTTGTGATACTTCATAGAAGAATACATCACATGACTCTACTATTGCCTTATGAATATTTACCCACCCGTGCCCAGATGATTTCCAGCACCTGAAAATCTTATTCCCAAGCCTGTAATGTCCGGGGCAATAAAACCGGGTATTTGTGTCAATTGCTCTTTCTTCCAGTGCAGCGGCTCCGGTAACAATTTTATATACCGAACCTGGAGGGTAGAGCCCCCGGGTAACTCTGTTCATAAGTGGATAATTTTTGTCAGAAATAAGCTTCTTCCAATCACCGCTCTCAACTCCTTTAACAAAGATAGATGGATCATAAGAAGGGCTACTGACCATAGAAAGTATCTCTCCGTTGTGAACATTCATTACCACTACTGCACCTGTATATTCACTTAGAATTTTCTCTACAGCTAATTGCAAATCCAGATCTATAGTGAGTATTAAATCAGAACCCGGATCGCTTTGTTTAAGACTAATATCAGTTTTATAAACGCTGGATTTTATTTCACGACCAAATGCATCAGTTACTTTTTGTAAATACCCGGGGCTACCTTGTAAATAATTTTGATAGCTCTTTTCCAACCCACTTTTACCAATAAGATCAAAGCCTGTTAAATCTCTATATTCTTTTAGGTCACTTTTTGTTGTTTTACCAACATAGCCAATAAAGTTTGCTCCAAGCTTTCCATAAGGATATTCTCTAATCTTGCTTACTTCTACGAAAACCCATGGAAAACTGTCCCGCCTTGATTCCAGAATTGCCAATTGATCTCTTGTTATGTCCCTTGCAATTAAAACCTGGTTAAACTTCTGGCTGTCGTACGAAGAATAAATTCTTCTTTTTAACTCTTGTTCATCTATCAATAGTAATTGCGACAAAAAACTTAACAAAGTGTCCAGATTTTTAATATCACTGGGCACTACATATAAATCAAATGACGAACGATTTATGACTATACCTTTACCATTTCTATCAAGAATTCTTCCCCTTGGAGGTGCAATCCTGATATTCCTAATCCTGTTATTTCTGGAAAATTTTTCAAATTCATCTCCTTTAAGTATCTGGAGATACCAAATTCTTATGCCTAAGATCGAAAAGAAAAGAAATAATATAAAAACAGAAACTAAGAATTTACGAGTATAATTTTCCATGAAGCTCTTTTATAATAATAAAGCAAATATAACCAACTAATGTGTTCATCAATACATTTATTATAATAAAACTAGGCGCCGGTACTGCATTTAAATCAAAATTTATACTAAATAAGCTATACAAAAATAGCCATTCATAAATTATACTAAAAAAAATAATTAGTATATGTACAATAAATCTATCTGAATATATTTTAGTTACTATAAATCTAATAATCACAAACAGGCTCAGTCTACTTATAACGTACAGGCCTAAGCTTGCTCCAGAAAAAAGGTCAATCATATAACCACTCAAAAAAGCAAAAAATACTCCTCCCCTGATCTCAGTGGTAAGTGAAAGATATATTATTAATATTAATGTTAAATCAATATAGAATCTGCCAAGACGGCCGGGATTAAAGAGTGTAGTTTGAAAAATTACAAAGATAAAGAGTATGACAACAAAAAACAGATAAGTGTAGATTTTATTCATTAACTACTACTTCTTGCTCAGATATAACAAACTCCTCAGGCTCTTTATTAATTACCAGTACTTCTTCTACGGAGTTTATATCTACATTTGGTCTAATTTTAGCTTTTATATTGCCGCCTGTAGAAAATATTTCTACAACTGTACCGAGCAATATACCTTTTGGGAAAAAGCCATCCTTACCTGATGTTACTATTTTATCTCCAACAATAATATCTGAAGCCTTTTCAAGATACTCCATAACACACCACTTACTACCATCCCCTTTTATTATTCCTCTTTCTCTGCTACGCTGAACATAAGAATCCACAGCGCTCAAAGAATCTGTAATAAGCAAAACTTCAGAACTACTCTTGCCCACAATATAGACTTTTCCAACCACCCCTTCGTGAGTTTTTACCGGCATTCCTTTTATAAGTCCATGCCTTGAGCCTTTATCAATTATTATAACCTGAGACTTTATCGCTGAAGGGCTAACCGCTATAGAGTTTGCCGCTATAACTTCATATTCATCTTCACTTCTAAAGTTAAGCAGCTTCCTTAACCTTTTGTTTTGAAGCTCTGTTTCTGATAACCGAAAATTTTCTTCTCTTAGTTTTGCTATGTTGCTTTTTAATACTTTATTTTCTTCATAATGACCAACATTATCAATATACTTTTCCCACTTGCGTACAATAAATCTGCTTAAAACACTAACCCCTCTTTGAGGATAATAGGTTAGAGTAAGGATAACTTTTGAGAACTTTGACTTGCTTAACTTATCTTGATTATTAAGCGGTACTAACTGCACTAAAAAAAATATCATTAGTAGAACTGCAAAAAGAGGGTAACGTCTAAAAAATCCCATACATCAATATATAAAACAGAATTTAGAGTTTGGAAAGGAAAAGACTATATGGATTGCCTTACTTTTTAACTTAAACTTACTTCTTTTAATAAATCCAGCTCATCCAAGGCTTTACCTGACCCATAAACCACACAACTGAGAGGATCTTCTGCAACAGACACAGGAAGCCCAGTTTCTTGCATTAACAATTTGTCGAGCCCTCCTAAAAGAGCACCACCACCAGTTAACATAATTCCATTATCAACAATGTCTGCAGCAAGCTCCGGCGGAGTTCTTTCGAGTGTCTGCTTGATAGCTTCAACGATAATTCCAACTGGCTCACTGAGTGCCTCTCTTACCTCATCCGAAGTAATATCAATTGTTTTTGGTACCCCGGCTCTTAAATCTCTTCCTTTTACCTGCATTGTTTTTATTTCACCATTTCCATAAAGCTGTGCAAGTTTTATCTTGACTTCTTCTGCAGTCCGCTCTCCTATGAGCATATTATAATTTCGCTTTACATATTGCATGATTGCCTCATCAAGCTTATCACCGCCCACTCTTACAGACCTACTAACGACTATCCCCGCAAGCGAAATAACAGCTACTCCCGTAGTCCCGCCTCCTATATCTACAACCATATTGCCTGTAGGTTCCGTAATAGGCATACCAGCTCCGAGCGCAGCAGACATAGTTTCTTCCATCAGATATACTTCTCTGGCACCGGCGGCTTCTGCCGATTCTTTAACAGCTCTTTTCTCAACTTCTGTTACACCAATTGGAACAGATACGATAATTCTAGGCCTTACAAAACTCTTTCTGTTATTGTGAGTTTTTCTTATGAAATATTCAAGCATTTTCTGCGCTACATCAAAATCAGCTATCACACCATCCTTTAGAGGCCTGATAGCCCTTATAGAGCCTGGGGTTCTTCCAACCATATCTTTAGCTTCTTTACCTACAGCAAGAATTTTTTTTTGCCCTCTCAACCCTTCCTGAACAGCTACAACAGATGGTTCGTTACCAACAATTCCCTTTCCTTTTACATAAACCAGAGTGTTGGCAGTCCCCAGATCAACGGCAAGATCATTGGAAAACAAACCCATTATAGAATCAAAAAGCATTTGTTAATAAACCCCTCTTAAACTAGTACTACAATTATATTTACACCCCGCCACTCTAACTTATTATAAATCATATATTAAGAATTAATAGTATATATCTGCAGATATTTAAATTTTTTCAGTTTAGTTATTGTAATTAAATACTTTGCCATCGATTTTTTGATTATCAACCAACACTTTAACGCCTGTTCCTGGGTCTTTAAACTCTCTTCTTAAATAAGCCATACAAATAATTTTATTACTCTTGTACGAATATACCGAGCTCGTAACAAATCCTATCTCTTTTTCATCTATTAAAATTTTATCCTGCGGATCTGCTGTAGTTTCACCCTCTAATTCAATTCCTACAAGATGTCTGTTAACACGGCCCCTCCATTTAATTCTT
>SMWS01000156.1 GCA_004356685.1 Deltaproteobacteria bacterium | reverse complement strand
ACTTTGTTTATATTGATTCAGGAAACAAACTGTCCCTTTTCAATATAAATAATTCTGTTAGTGATTTCTTTCATTCGATTAATATCGTGAGATACCATAACAATAGTTTTATCACTTCTGACCAGTTCTCTAAGTTTGTCACTGCATTTGTTTCTAAATGATTTATCTCCAACGGCTAATATTTCATCTATTAACAAGATTTCGGCTTTGCTATGAATAGCTATCGAAAACCCTAATCTAACTCTCATGCCACTTGAGTATCTTTTAATAGGCATATCCACAAATTTCTGCAGTTCGGCAAATTCGATAATACTGTCAAAATTATCTTTAATTTCTGAAATTTTCATTCCAATAATTGCACCGTTCATGAATATATTCTCTCTGCCAGTTAAATCTTTGTGGAACCCTGCACCTACAGCAATCAAAGGTGCCACTCTCCCTTTAACGGTTACCTCTCCCTTAGTAGCATATGTTACCGATGCAATGATTTTTAAGATTGTAGTTTTTCCAGATCCGTTAGGGCCATAAAGTCCAACACATTCGCCCTCTTTAACATTCAGATTAATATTCTTTAAAGCCCAAAACTCATTTGTTCCAAGAGAGTCAATTTGCGGCTTTTTAAATATATTAGATATATCCTCTCGAATGGAATTATGAAAATAACCCTTGAGAGTATATTTTTTTGATATATCGTTTAATTCAATAAGATTATTAGATGACATCGGCGAAATTTTTCTCAATTTTTATAAAGAGTTTATAAGACAAGACATAAAAAACACAAATTATTGCTGTAACAAGTAAAAATTGCCATAAAATCACATCTCGTCCTTCCAGAGTACATCTTCTTATATTCTCAATTATGAATGTAAGCGGATTCAGGAATAAAATTAACTTTAGTTTCATATTTAAGTGATCTATTGAATACCAAACCGGGGATAGAAAAAACAAAAGCTGTACAAAGAAGCCAGAAGCTAAGCCAACGTCTCTGTAATAAACATTTAAGCTCGAAAACAGAAAAGACAGTGCCGTAGAGAATATTATAAGTAGACATAATAAAGGTATTATCCAAAGAAAGTTTAAAGTAAAATCCATTTTAAAATAAACCATTAGAAGTATGAAAAAGATAAAAGCAATCAGGAAATCCATAATCCCCAGAACAACTTTGGATAACGGAAGTATTTCTCGTGGAAAATAAATTTGAGTAATTAAATCGTAGTTGCCTGACAAACTGGAAATTGATCCTGTAACAGAACTCGAGAACAATGTCCAGGACAACGCACCGGCATAGAAAAACAAGACTTTTGGATAGGTAGAAACTTCAAGTTTTAATATATAGGTAAAGATAAATGTAAAAAGCAGCATCATACTCAGAGGTTGAATAATTGCCCAAAGTACACCTAATAAAGACTGTTTATACCTAATTGAAAATTCTCTCCAGATGTAAACAAATAGCAGGTCTTTATATGGGTATAATCTAGAAAATAGTTTCATTTGAGGACCTTATGATTTATGAGTACCCTATATCTTTACCAACAGTTGAGCAGTAAATCCCGTAAAAAAAACCAAAACTAAACAATATATGCATTCTAACTTTTTTACTTATAGGAAATAAAACCAATGGTAAATATCTTAAGCCATTTAGTAACAATAACATCCAGATAATAAGTGGGTATCTATTCTTAATCCTTGCATAAGACAGGCCCACTGCTGCCGCCTTATTAATATTATTAAAAATAAATGGTGGGTGAAAATATTCTAAATTTGCTGAATTATGGAAATGCATTCCGGCTAAAGAAAACCTCATGTAAAATTCAACATCCTCCTGTCCAATTATTTCATCAACAAACCCACCAAGTTTTACAAGTGTCTTCTTGTTATAAGCAGTGCACTTACTAGCCGGGAAATATAGGTCGTGATGCTGATATTGCCCATCTACTAAACAAAAACTTGAAAAACCCTTTGGAATTATACCATCAACATCATTGCGGTTAAACTCCTGCAATAATATTGTTAGAAAATTCTTTTGTAAAATTACCGTATCATCGTCTAAAAGTAGTAGATATTTACCTTTTGCGTTTGAAATACCAACATTTCTCGAATACCCCATTTTGCCATAATTTTTATCTAATTTTATATAGTATATATTGAGGCGTGAACTAAATTCCTTTATTAATTTGCTTCCTTCATTTGTGCCGCCTCTATCTTCAACAAGTACTACTTCAAAATCATTATTATCAAGATCCTGCTCGCAGAGGCATGTTAAAATATTTCTCAAAAGGTCGGTTCTTTTATAAAAATTAATTATGCAGGACAGTCTAAAATTGTCCCTGTTACCTGTGAATCTTGCGTCTCCTTTTAAATCAAAAGGCAGCAACTTATATATAAAAACCAATATTTTAGTTCTCAAATCCATAAAATATATTAAAATAAAAACATCTTTTTAACTTTAAACAAGATGATAATAATACATTACATTAATAAGTAAATTTGTATGTTTAACGATACAATAAATTCTATTACAGAGATTTTAAATAATAGAGAAAGTTTAAAAATTGCGGGCGATGGGACAAACATACATGCCGCCGTTATGATGATTATAAAAAATACCGGCAATTGTTTTTCAACTTTGCTTATCAAAAGGTCAACTAATGATAACGATGTATTTTCGGGACACATGGCTTTTCCGGGAGGGAAAAAAAAGAACGAAGATCAAAACAAGCTAGAAACAGCATATAGGGAAACTGAGGAAGAAGTAGGGATTAATTTGAGAAATGAATCAATGGTATTGGGACAGCTTGATGACTGTAAGCCCAGCACTCCTGCTGCCAGGAAATTTATTGTAACACCTTATGTTGCTTATATAAAAGAAGATTACCCACTAAATTTAAATGAAGAAGTTTCTGCAGCTGTCTGGATTCCGCTAAAGGAGCTTAAAAATATATATTTATCAAATTCAAAAAAATATAAAGGACAAATAAGAAAAGAAGCATTTGAGTATAATTATAACGAATACTTCATTTGGGGGCTGACTGGCAGAATACTTAATAATTTTTTTGATTTAACCAATTCCCTATTTGATTAATTCTTTAGTTAATAGATTATATTGTATATTAGGTGTTAAGCTAGATTTTTGAAAATACAAATGATAAAATCCTCATTATAAAATAAGCATATAATTATAGAGGTAAGATATGAGAGGCGTAAATAAAGTTATGTTAATTGGAAGGCTTGGCAAAGATCCGGAGCTTAGATATACGACAAACGGACAACCTGTTGCTAACTTCACTCTTGCAACAACCGAAGTAAGAGGGTCTAAGGATACAGAGAAGCAGGAATATACTGAGTGGCACCGAATAGTGGCTTGGGGAAAGCTTGCAGAAATCTGCGGAGAGTATTTATCCAAGGGTAAGATGGTTTACGTTGAGGGGTCGCTGCGTACACGCTCCTGGGATGATAAACAGGGAAACAAAAGATGGACAACGGAGATAATTTCACAAACAATGCAAATTCTAAGCCCTGCGGGTGAAAAACAAACTGAAGCTGTAAAAAAAGATGCTGATATACCGGATGATTTTGAATTAGAGGATGATTCCTTTGGAAGTGATGATGATGTGCCTTTTTAACCTTCATTATGAAGTTTATTAAATTACTATGTCTTTTAACCCAATTAAAAAAGTAGATAAACCATGGGGTTATGAACTGTGGTGGGCAGTAACCGACAAATATGTCGGCAAATTACTTTCAATAGATAAAAATCATGCACTTAGTTTGCAATATCATGAAGTAAAAGACGAAACGTTATACGTACAGGAAGGAGAGCTAATACTTGAATTGCATTCAGAAAATGGAGAAATAGAATCTTTAAATTTTCTTCCCGGGCAAAGTAAAAGAATAAAACCAAATACCAAACACAGATTGAAGGCACTTAAGGACTCTAAAGTTTTTGAGGTTTCCACCCCCGAATTAGAAGACGTAATAAGACTAGAAGATGATTATGGGAGAAAATAGGGCTTGAGTTTTAAATGCTTGATACTTGCTGCAGGCAGGGGTAAGAGAATGAAATCGGCAACGCCCAAGGTTTTACACCCTATTTTGGGTATTCCTCTAATCAAATACGTTTTTAAAGCGGTAGATTCATTAGACCCTAAAGAAGTTTGTGTAGTAGTGGGATATGAGTCAGAGCTTATAAAAAAAGAGTTAGAAAGTAACCCAGTTAAATTTGTAACCCAGCAGGTACAGTTAGGAACTGGCCATGCTGTAATGTCGTCTAAAAATCTATTTAAAAATTATAAAGGACAAATATTAATATTAAATGGAGATTTTCCCCTTATAAAAACCAAAACATTAAAATCCTTTTTGAAAGAACATATTGCAAACAGTTGTTGTGTTTCAATTCTTACAGGTGAAGCAGAAAATCCCAGAGGTTATGGAAGGGTTATAAGGAATGAAGACAGTAGTGTAGTGGGGATTATAGAGGAAAGAGACTGCAACAGGAACCAAAAAAAAATAAAAGAAATAAATTCAGGGGCTTATTTAGTAAAGTCAGAGTTTCTATGGGATAGTCTTAGTAGATTAGATTCTAATAATGCGCAAAAACAACTATATCTTCCACAAATTATAGATATTGCTCATAAGAGGAAAGTGAAAGTTGGGGTTAAAAAGCTAAAAGATATTGATGAAATATTAGGAGTTAATACTAGAAATGAGCTTACAAATGCTCAGAACATTATAAGAAATGAGATCGTACTTATGCATATGAACAGAGGGGTTACGATAATTGACCCTAAATCCACTTTTATTTCCCCGACAGTAAAAATAGGAAAAGATTCTACTATATATCCCAATACCTATATTTATGGTGATTCAAAGATTGGGAATAAATGTTCAATTGGACCTTCTGTTTGGATAAAAGATTCTAGTATAGGTGCAAATACAAATATAAAAATGAATTGTTTTATAGAGGAAACAGTCGTTAAAAATAATGTTCAGGTTGGACCTTTTGCAAATTTAAGACCCGATACAATAATAGAAAATAATGCTAAAATTGGAAATTTTGTGGAGTTAAAAAAATCTAGAGTTGGTGTGGGCTCCAAAGTTCCTCATCTTTCTTACATGGGTGACTCTATTCTTGGTGAAAATGTAAATATTGGTGCGGGGACAATTACATGTAATTATGATGGTGTTAATAAAAATAGAACAGAAATTGGGGACGGGGCTTTTATAGGAAGCGATACAATGCTTGTTGCGCCAATAAAAATTGGTAGGAATGCAACTACAGGAGCGGGGTCAACAATAACAAAAGATGTGCCAGAAAATAGTCTTGCGATAGAAAGATCTAAACAGGTTTCTATAAAAAACTGGAAAAGGGCTCAAAAGAAAAAATAAGATGTGTGGGATAGTTGGATATATTGGAGATGCAAAAAAGACTAAACAGATATTGCTTGAAGGGCTTTTGCGCCTGGAATACAGGGGGTACGACTCTTCAGGTATTGCAGTGCTGAATAAGAGTGTAACTAACATTGTAAAGGCTAAGGGCAAAATTGCAGAGCTGCAAAAGAAAATAGGAAAAGAAAAGTTAGAGGGTCAGTTAGGGATAGGGCATACGAGATGGGCTACACATGGTATTGCAAGTGAAGTGAATGCTCATCCACATACTTCTGGAACCACATCAGTTGTACATAATGGAATAATAGAAAACTATGTTGAATTAAAATCGGAACTTAAGCAAAAGGGTTTTAAATTTATCTCTGATACAGATTCTGAAATTTTAGCTCATCTTGTTGAGTCAGGTCTTGAGAACGGCAAGAGCTTTACTGAGTCGGCAAGAGGGGCATTTAAGAAAGTAAAAGGTGCTTGCGCCGTTGTTGTAATTACTGAAAGAGAGCCTGAAAAATTAATTGTGCTAAGAAATTTCTCGCCTGTAGTTGTTGGGCTTGGTGAAAATGAAAATTATATTGCATCGGATATTCCCGCTATTATTCCTTACACAAACCGTATTGTTTATCTTGAAGATGGAGATATGGCGATAGTAGAGAAAAATGAAGTAACAATAACTGATTTAAATGGGACGGAAGTTAAAAGAGAAGAAGTCTTAGTTAGCTCCGATCCAGCAAGCTTTGAAAAAGGCGGCTTTAAGCATTTTATGCTAAAAGAGATATATGAACAGCCAAGATCAGCCCTTGATACTTTAAGAGGAAAAATAAGTGGAGACTTCAGCAGTATTGAACTTGCTGGAATTAATACTAAGCAGCTAAACAAAATTAAAAAAATAATTACGCTTGGTTGTGGAACTTCTTACCATTCCTGCCTAATAGGAAAACTACTTATTGAAAATTTATCCAGAATTCCTGTCGAGGTTAGCATTGCCTCTGAATTCAGATACTCAAATCCCATAATAGATCAAGATACTCTGGTTATAGTTGTTTCACAGTCTGGTGAAACAGCCGACACATCTGAGGCACTGTTGGAAGCAAAAAGGTTAGGTGCAAAAACGCTAGCTATAACTAATGTATTTAACAGTAAGATAGCAAGGGAATCAGATCAAGTGATTTATACTAGAGCAGGCACAGAAATTGGCGTTGCCTCGACTAAGGCTTTTACCACGCAACTTTTAGTTTTTTATATATTGTCAAATATCCTGGGTAAAGCCAAAGGCAGAATTTCTGAAGAAGATATATCCTCTAATGTTAAGTCTCTTGTCGGTGTTCCCTTACTTATAGAAAAAATATTAAAGCTGGATGACCAAATTAAAGCATTGGCGCAAAAATATAACAATTTTAACAATTTTATTTTTCTGGGTAGAGGTTTGAACTTTCCAATAGCGCTTGAAGGGGCGCTTAAGCTCAAAGAGATCTCGTATATTCATGCAGAGGGTTATGCTGCTGGTGAAATGAAACATGGGCCGATTGCGCTTGTAGATGAGAATGTTCCGGTTTTATTTATTGCTCCAAAAAACGGGGCTAATTTTACGAAGATAATTGGCAATCTGCGTGAGATAAAAGCCAGAAATGGTCTTGTGATATTTCTTACTACCGAAAAAGGGGCAGATGAATATAAAGAATATATTGACGATTTAATAGAGATACCTAATTGTGATTACAACATTTCGCCTATTGCTACAATTGTTCCATTGCAGCTTTTCGCTTATCATATTGCGCGAATAAAAGGAACCGACATTGACCAGCCAAGAAATCTAGCAAAAGTCGTTACGGTAGAATAGATTTTTTGATGGTTATAATTTATATGCCATCCTATATTTATTTATCATTTTACAATAGTATTTATCCAATTTGTAATTAAGGAGTCTGTATGAATGTTTTAGTTATTGGAAGTGGAGGCAGGGAGCATGCGCTCTGCTGGAAGATCAAACAAAGCCCACTTGTGCAAAAGGTATACTGTGCGCCTGGAAATGCGGGGATAACAAGCGAAGCGCAATGTGTAGATATTTCTGTATCTGATTTTGATTCACTTATTGACTTTGCAGTTAAAAACTCGATTGAGCTAACAATAGTTGGTCCGGAACAGCCATTATCTGAAGGTATTGTAGATTTATTTGAAGAAAATGGTTTAAAGATATTCGGTCCTTCCCAAGCAGCAGCAGAGCTTGAGGGAAGCAAGGTTTTTTCTAAAGACCTCATGAAAAAATATAAAATACCCACTGCTGAGTATTCAACCTTTACGGATTTAAATAGTGCTCTTAGTTGGATTAAGCATATAAATCTACCTTTTGTGGTTAAAGCTGATGGCCTGGCTGCGGGAAAAGGAGTGATTATATGCAACTCTACCAGTGAAGGTGAAAATGCTCTCAGTTCCATAATGAAAGATAAAATTTTTGGAGAAGCTGGCAGTGAAGTAGTAGTTGAAGAGTTTTTGAGAGGAGAAGAGGCCTCCTTTTTTGTTTTTACAGATGGAAAGAATTTTATTCCACTGCAATCTTGTCAAGATCATAAAGCTGCATATGACGATGATAAAGGACCAAATACAGGTGGAATGGGGGCATATTGTCCAGCTCCAATTGTAAACGATAAAATAAGGAAAAAAGTTATTGATAGCGTTGTAGTACCAACAATAAATGCGATGGAGTCAGAGGGTAGATTATATAAAGGCATCTTGTATTTTGGTTTAATGATCAAGGGCGAGGATATTAAAGTATTAGAATACAACTGCAGATTTGGCGATCCTGAAGCACAGCCTTTGTTATTTAGACTTAAAAGCGATATTGTGCCAATAATGGACTGTATTGCCTCAGGCAAACTAAAACAAGTGGAATTAGACTGGAAACCGGGATATTCAGTATGTGTTGTTATGGCTTCCAGTGGTTATCCAGGTAAGTATGAGAAAGAACATGAGATAAAAGGGTTAGATTCATTTAATGAAAATGATGATATTTATGTTTTTCATGCAGGGACAAAATATAGTAATAGTAAAACAGTGACAAATGGCGGTAGGGTTCTCGGAGTAACTGCCGCCGGCGAGGATCTTGTATCCACAATTAATAAAACATATACAGCTGTCAATAAGATAAATTGTCCCAATCTTTTTAATAGAACAGATATTGGGAAAAAAGCATTGAAGTATCTCTGAGATTAGATAGTTTTGTTGGAATAAATTTATCTCTTAGTGCAATTAAGATTTTTTTTCAGAAAAACTTATTCTTTGTCTTGACTTCATAGACATTTCATGACTTAATTCCTGATTCACTTGCAAATCGGAGACAATATATGCCGACAATTAGTCAATTAGTTAGGGAAGGCCGGGAACAGGTAAAAAAGAAAAGTAAGGCTCCTGCACTGCAAAACAGCCCGCAGAAAAGAGGGGTATGTGTGAGGGTTT
>SMWS01000155.1 GCA_004356685.1 Deltaproteobacteria bacterium | reverse complement strand
GGTTTATGGGGAATAATTTTACAGAGTATTTTTTCAACTTTTTCAATACATGCAAACCTGTTGTCTAATACTTTCTATCCAATATTATTTTTAGGGTTTTTATTTGTAAGTGCTTTTTATTTTGATCTTGAAATAAAGTTTTTAAGGATTTTTTTAACAGGCTTTGTTGCGGGTATCGGATATTATTTCTTATCGGTTTATTTCCCACTACTGTCAATTCTATTTGTTGCTCTAATATTAGCTGCTGGTTTTACACCTCAAAATAAAAATAAGGCTGGTTTTATAACAATGTTAATGAAGGGTTGTATCTCGATACCTCTTGGGATCTTTATAGCCAGTTTATTTATTCAATTCTCAGGAATTTTAATAAATCAACATATATTATCGTGGTTTATCCTGGGAGCTGTAATTAATGTTTGTTTTATGATTACTATAATTCCCATATCAAGGTTACTTGAAAACAAATCTGAAAAACCAGGTGATAAGATTTATAGAAAAGACGAGATTGATGATTTTAGGTCAGAAACTCATGATATAATTAAAGATTTAAACTCAATTCATACAAATTAAATAAAAAACGGCTATTTAATTATTTAAAGCTTATTCTTAATTATGTATTGTAACTATTTCAAAATATAGTAAAATAAAGTAATAGTTAAGATATAATAATAAGGAGATGAAAATGAAGAAGTTAATAATTTTAAGTTTAGCCGTATTTTTGGGATTGATTTATTCTGATTACACAAATGCTGAAACAGGTATTCAGATTGCCAGGACAAAAGCGACAATTCTTGGTGAAATAAAAAGTGATATTTCTCGTTCATCATCACCAGGCAAAGTTTCAAACTATAAAACAGTCCCTTCGGCATCACTTAGTGCTAGAGACCAGTACGATAGGTCAAGGTATATAGATGCATTGGGATTAAGTGAACAGAATTTACGTAAAATCAGCCCGCATCCTTTAAGGTATTCGTGTGCCAAAAGATGGAATGACTATTATGAAAAAGAAAATATAAATATTAAAGTAAAGAGTAGAGGCAATTATGATCAAGCTGTTCAGTTCTTTTGTCATACTTGCAATAACGCAGAACATTTTGTTAGACCGTTTTTAAAGTCTGAATATCAGGGTATGACCGGGTTTGATAGAATAAAGTCATGCGGATTTGAATATATTATTTTTAAAGGTGGACGTGGATATAATGAGGTTATTATAGATGTGACCGATGAGAAATGGGCTGAAGTACCTGTAGATACATCTACAATTGGTGAATAAGATATTTAAGTATTGCATTTTTTAGATTAGATAATATATTTTAGCCCATGGTTGCAACATTTCCATTTGGCTGGGTGAAAAATATTGATTCAGAGAACTGGCAGCTTCTTTGGGACTCGAGTAATAAGAGCTTCTATGCAAAAGGTGCTGTAACTAAAAAAGTTATCAAATTATCAGATACCAGCGATTGGTTTGAGTCAAAAAAGTTTGCTGACCAAGTACTTAGCAACCCTTCTAAATATTTTCCTTCTTAATTTTATTTAAATTAGATATTCTGTAAAATTGCATTACTTTTTATTTTCACGAAGTAAACTAGTGAAGCAGTTTCAAATTCCAATATAAGGTTATATCAATATATCATGAAATATATGGAGCAGGAGCTAATAGCAATACCGTTTAATGGCGGCAAAGTAGATGCTCTTTACTATAAAAGTAACAAAGTGAGTTCTGATAAGAATTCTAAAACAGCAGTTATTCATGTACACGGATTTTTAGGGAACTTCTTAGATGGCACTCAGAGGTTTTTACCCCCTATTTTAGCAAAATCAGGTTATTCATCTTTGTCTATTAATACAAGACTTGCCAATTTCGGGTTATTTTTTGGTTATGGAATAATCGATGACACTATTTCGCAAATAGACAGAGCAAAGGAATTTCTTTTGGAACAGGGTTATAAGAATATAGTCATTTCAGGTTACAGCCTTGGCGGTGCTGTGGCGCTTAGATATGTGGCCATGAGAAGCTCCAAGAAAAAATATCCATACCTAAAAGGTGTAATTGCGCTGGCCACACCTTATTCTATGCCTGATTCTATAAGAAGAAGATGGAATAGATGGGGCAGTGAGCCATCTTATGATCAGATATATGAAGAGGCAAAAACAATCTTTAAAGGCAATCCTGATAATACGAAAGAAGACAGAACTATAGTTGTTTATAAAACCAGGGGCAATACATACTTGCCTGAGCACAGTGGAATTTATACATATAAAACCTGGTGGCATCTGGCAGGCCCGCAGGCTCATAGTGCGATGTGTTATAAGCAGATTGAAAAGATTAAGCTGCCCATACTGTTAGCTCAGGGTTGGTATGATGAAATTGTTGATTCGCAGGAAACCTATCATCTTGCACAGGTCGCAAGAGATTCAGGCAATAAAAATGTCTCGGTGTTTTTTGTAGAGAGTGGTCATTCCTTTGAGGGTAATGAAAAAGAGTTGGGTGATATCGCAGTAGGCTGGTTGAATAGTGAATTTGAAGAATAAGCCTTTTAGAATTTATTTACCCTAAATGAACAGATCACACAAAAAACTGGTTTATTTTAAGTCTAAGGACGGATTTGAAGTCAGTGCAATATTAACTATTTCTAAAAAAAGGAATGATAACGAGCTATACAGCAGTCCTATAATTATTCAGGTTCATGGTGTACTCGGAAATTTCCTGACAAGAGGAACGCCTAGGCTTCTGCCACCAGCACTTTTCGATGTTGGGGTTCATTCACTCTCAATTAACACTCGCATGGCTTTTATGGGTCAGATAATGGAAAGTGCAATTTTTGATGAAACAATAAATGATATTGATGCGGCAGTTAAGTATTTAGAAAAGCTTGGTTTTCAGAGGATTTTTATCCTGGGATACAGCCTGGGAGCAAATCTTGTAGCCTATTATACTTCATTAAAAAACAGTAATAATACAAAAGGAATTATCCTTGAGGGATGTTCATATTCTCTGCCGGAATCTCAAAAGGCAAGGTTAGAAAAATGGGAAAGCATCCCAAACTATGAAGACATTTATGAATCTGCAAAGCATTTGCTTGGATCTGATCCTCAAAAATCAAAAAATGATAAAATATTTGTTGTCTACAGGGCATGGGGGCCTACATTTAATCCTATAGATTGTGAGATGTTTTCTTACAAAACATGGTGGTTTATGAGAAGCCCTGAAGCAGATAATGCAAAGACATATAAGTTGATTGATAAAATAAAAATCCCGATACTTTTTATTAATGGTAAAAATGATAATATTGTTGAAGCTTGGGAGCCGAAAGAACTAAAAAAAATTCTCACAAGATCGGGTAACAACAATATTAAAATGAGATTAATACCCGATGCAAAACATGATTGCATGGAAAATCCTAAAGCAACTATAGCTGCTATTTCAAACTGGGTTAGAAAGATTCGGTAGTTTTTACTAAGTTTTTTTGAAGTTTTTTCACTTTATGTTATCTGCATGTTGAATTTTTGTTAAGATTTGTTAAATTCTTCCTTTTTTAAAATTTTTAATTGTAAATCTAGCAGCTCGTCATAGATTTCCATTTTTTATTACATTGCGGAGGATTGAATGTCTAGTTTAGAGGTTGGAAAAAGAATATTAAAGAAACATGGTATAACAAAACCTGGTAATATTTTTTATAACCTTCCCGTACCAACTCTTTATGAAGAATTTATCAGAAGAAATGAAGGCACGATAGGTGAGGGCGGTACTATTGTAGCTTATACGGGAAAACATACCGGACGTTCACCACAGGACAGGTTTATAGTTCAGGATTTAAAGAATAAAAACACAATAAACTGGGGCAAGGTTAATAAACCATTTGATCCCAAAAAATTTGATGCTTTGTTGCAAAGAGTTTTAAAACATCTAAATGGTAAAGATTTATTTGTACGTGACCTGTTCGTTTGTGCACACAATGATTACAAAATGCCTGTAAGAGTGATAAATGAATATGCATGGCACAATATTTTTGTTAACAGTCTTTTTCTTAGGCCTCAAGATGATAATTATTCCCACAAGAAAGTTGAATTTACGGTAATCAGTTCTCCAAGTTTTAAAGCCAATCCTAAAAGAGATGGTACTCGCACAGAAACTTTTATTATTCTTAATCTATCGAAAAGAATAGCGCTTATTGGTGGGACTGAGTATGCGGGAGAAATGAAAAAATCTGTTTTTAGCGCCCTAAATTATCTGCTTCCAGAAAAAAAGGTTTTTCCTATGCACTGTTCTGCTAATGTTGGAAAAAAAGGAGATGTATCTTTATTCTTTGGACTTTCGGGTACAGGGAAGACTACACTTTCTGCCGATCCAAGCAGACTCCTCATTGGAGATGATGAACACGGGTGGTTCGATGAAGGGGTATTTAATTTTGAAGGTGGCTGTTATGCTAAAGCAATTAAATTAAATCCCAAAACTGAACCAGAAATTTATAATGCATCTCTTAAATTTGGTTCTGTCGTTGAAAATGTAGAAATAGATCCGGTTTCAAAGAGAATTGATTTTGACAGTGTTAAATATACCGAGAATACAAGGGTAGCCTATCCAATAGATCATCTTGAAGGAATAGTCCGCGATGGAGTAGGCGGTGTCCCAAAAACGATATTCATGCTGACTTACGATGCTTTCGGGGTGCTTCCTCCAATCTCCAAATTAAACCTTAAACAGGCTATATTTTTCTTTATTATTGGTTATACGGCAAAAGTTGCAGGTACAGAAAGAGGAGTCACAGAACCTCAGGCAACCTTCAGTTCTTGTTTTGGCGCTCCATTTTTACCACGCCATCCGAAATTCTACGCTCAAATGCTTGCTGACAAATTAAAGAAACATAGAGTAAATGTGTGGTTATTAAATACGGGAATAACGGGAGGTCCATATGGAGTTGGCAAACGGATGCCGCTTCCTGAAACTAGGGCGCTTGTCACAGCGGCTCTCGACGGTTCTCTTAATAAAGTAAAATTTACAGAAGTTCCAATATTTGGATTAAGTGTGCCTATAAGATGTCCTGGAGTAAGAAAAGAGGCGCTCCAACCAAGACTTTCCTGGAAGAGTGTAAAGAAATACGATGGGAAAGCACAGGAATTACAGGGAATGTTTGATGCAGAGTTTGGTAGACATGATCTATGATTTTATTTTTAATTAGATAAATACGAATAAAGAAAATAATAAAAAGCCTGACCCAGCCCTTTACAAAAAGTGAATTTTTCTGGCTTTCATTATATTTTTATGTTTTTTAAATAGGAATGATTTTTCTTTGCTATACCTTCCATAGATTCTAACTTCTGATCCTTTTTTTATTTCTTTAACATAGCCACGGGCATACACATTAATTGTATTTTGATTGGCGTCTTCAAGTCCAAACAGTGTGAATTTTCTGCCTGTAAACAACTTCTTGTATTCAATTTTCGAAATTACTCCCTCTACGGTAATTACTTCTCTATGAAATTTATCAGGGTCGGAGACTACTTGTTTAATAGTTAAGTCAGTTTTTTCAATGGGACCAATATCGGTATAGGACTTGTATTTAGTCTCTTCAGAAAAAGATGCAAAAGGACTTAATAATAATGCGAGTACAAATCCTATTAATAATAATTTTTGCTTAGTCATAATTAACCCTTTGTGTCTGTTTTTATATTAACTATAACTAAATATAACTGCCAGGGTTACATTAAATAAATTTGAGAAAACAATTTTTTTAGCTAGGCAAACTAAAATCACCTTTTATATTTATTGAAAATGAATTGATCCAATGACCATTTGCCTGATCCTTTTATTAATACTATCAGCGATAGGCCTATAACGAGTAAATGATACTCATATCCTTGTCCGGCTTG
>SMWS01000016.1 GCA_004356685.1 Deltaproteobacteria bacterium | reverse complement strand
TTTTTTTGTTTGTTCAATAATTTCTTTTGTAATCTGTTCAGACTGAATGCCCTGCTCAAGCTGCTGATTTCTCTCGACAGGATTTCCAGGGGCTAGTTGAATAATACCGAAAGTTATAATCGTTATTCCTAAGAGTGTAGGAATAGCTAAAAGCAGTCTTTTAACTATATAGGACTTCATTGAATTTAGAAAAGTAAAAAATTATTAAATAATATTAATGGTATTTTTGTAATTGCGCAGGAACATACCATTCAAGAAAATCTAGTCCCAGTGGATGTACTTTTACGCCTTTAAAGCGATTACTTACAGCAACTGGAGATTTTCTGCAAAATAAAAATGTATAAGGTTGTTCATTATGAATTATGTTTGCAAACTTTTTATATAACTTGGCTCTTTTATCATTATTAAATTCTTTTCGGGCATCTTCTATGATCTTATCTGCTTCAGCATTTTCAAAACCTACAAAATTTGACCCACCCCCAGATTTCTGTGACGAATGCCATATTTGATAAGGATCTGATTCTACCCCCATTGACCACCCAAGTGTTACAGCATCAAACTTTCTTTCATTTAGCCTCTGAACAAATACAGCCCATTCTATCTTTCTGATATTCATTACAATACCAACTTTATCCATTTCTTCTTTTAATATAGTAGATATTTTCTCACTTGTATCAGAAGCGTTTGGAATCAAAAATTCAAATTCAAACTTTATCCCATTCTTATCCCTTATTCCATCTGAATCACTATCTACCCAGCCTGCTTCATCCAACAACAACTTCGCTTTTTCAGGGCTGAATATTAATGGCTTTATAGATTTATCGTATTCTTTACTGTTAATATAAAATGGGTTAGTAACAGTAACGCCTAAATTAAAGAGAATCTTTTCCAGTATAAGTTCTCTATTTACTAAATGTGTCATAGCTTTTCGAACCCTTTTATCAGAAAAAAAAGGCCTGTCGATATTCCATCCTATATAGTTGTAATTAGGTGTAAAATAAGCATATTTATTGAATTTTTCTTCAAACTTTTTAGTTTTACTCTGTTTTTCCCACTGAATTGGAGTAAGGCTTGAGAAATCTATTTCGCCTTTTCTTAATACCTGAAAGGCAACATTTCGGTCGTTAATTATCTTGAAAACTATTTTATCAATTTTAGGCTTTTCACCCCAATATTCAGGATTTTTCTCTAAAACTATCTGCCGGCCAGTCTCCCATTTGGTAAATTTATAAGGCCCGGTCCCAACCGGCTGTCTTCCAGCAGGATTTTTATTGAAATCTCCACTTTCAAAAATGTGCTTTGCCACAATAGGCATTCCACCGCAGGATTCTAAAGCTAAGAAATAAGGTCTAGCATAAGTAAATTTCACTGTATGACTATCTATTGCCTCAACCTTTTCAATCTCCTGATAATAAGCTTTAAGTCTTGCAGAATCTACTTTAGGATCCATAATTTTGTTATATGAAAATACAATGTCTTCAGAAGTAAATGGTTTTCCATCATGCCATTTTATATTTTTTTTGATCTTAAATGTAAAAGTAAGTTTATCTTCTGAAATTTCCCAGGACTCTGCCAGCTGAGGTACGATTTCAAGTGTTTTATTATCTCTTCTAACAAGAGATTCATAAATGTTATCTCCATTAATAATGGATTGATACACGTCTCTGGCAGTAATGGGATTTAATGTACCAGGCTCTGCCCCTAGGTGATAAATAAGCCAGTCACCGTCTACAGGCTTACTATCATTAAATTCAGATTTCATTACCTTAGAATCAGTGCTGCTCACTTCATTTGATTCATTTGAAGAATTACATGCAGTAAACATGAAAGAAAAGATTAAAAAACTGGATAAAATTAGAACCCTTCTAATCATTTTTTAATATCTGATTATTACAAAAGATGGGAGTAACAATTTGTTATATTATTTATTTTCTGAATTTCCTTTTCCTAAAAATTTACTAATAATATCAATTGGTATAGGAAATATTATTACTGTACTCTTCTCTGATGCTATTTCATTCATTTGCTGTAAATATCTCAGTTGTAAAGCCATAGGGTTTCTAGAAAGAATATCAGAAGCATCGGAAAGTTTTGTAGATGCTTGAAATTCACCTTCAGCGCTTATTACTTTAGCCCTTCTATCCCTTTCTGCTTCAGCCTGTTTAGCCATGGCCCTCTGCATTTCTTGGGGTAGATCAACATACTTAACTTCAACTAAAGTTACTTTTATACCCCAGGGGTCGGTTTGCTTGTCCAGTACTTCTTGTAGCTGAAGATTAAGTTTTTCTCTATCGGAAAGCAGCTCATCAAGCTCTACCATACCCAAAATGCTTCTTAAGGTAGTTTGTGCTAACTGGGAAGTCGCATAAAGATAATTTTCTACCTGAATGATGGCTTTAATAGGGTCAATTACTTTAAAATAAACTACTGCATTAACCTTTACCGATACGTTGTCTCTTGTAATAACATCCTGAGATGGTACATCCATTGTTATTATACGTAGACTTATCTTCTGAAATTTATCAACAAGTGGGATAATCCATCTTATACCAGGTCCCTTAGGATCTATAATTCTACCAAGCCTGAATACTATACCTCTTTCATATTCATTTATAATCTTTATTCCAGAAAGAATGAAAAGAACTATAATTCCTGCAAATATCAATATAGGCGACATCGACATATACTATTCCTCCTTATGTTTTTTAACCCTTAGCTTCATATTACTCATAACATTAATAATCTCAACTTTATCACCCTTGTTTACAATTTCATCACTCTTAGCATTCCAGTATTCACCCTGCACAAATATCTTTACAACTCCATCGACCGTATTTAAGACTTCTCCTATCTCGCCAATCATACCTTCGTATCCAGTATAAAACCGATGTTTTCTGACTTTAATCAATGAATAAACAATAAAAAAGAAGAACAAAGCAATTGCTGAAGCTGCTGATATTACAACACCAAATCCTACTCTTATATCCGATTCAGGAGTATCAAATAGTAACAATGCGCCGAATATAAAACTTATAATACCCCCCGTGGCCAACAGTCCAAAACTAGTAACATATATTTCAGCTATCAGCAAACCAACGGCAATTAGCAAAAGTACTACTCCACCATAGTTGAATGGTAATATTTGAAATGACACAAAACCAAGCATAAGACAAATAGCGCCTGCTACACCGGGGAATATTAATCCCGGGTTATAAAATTCAAGCAGTAGCCCAAGAGAACCAAGAGAAATTAGAAGAAGCGCTATATCGGGGGTGCTAAGGACGTTTATCAGTTTTTGTTTAGCACTCATTTCTATATTGTGAATCGAGGCATCTTTAGTTGTTAGAATTATTTCTTTTTCATTTACCTTTATTTTTCTACCGTCGATTCTGGTTAACAAATCATTTAAGGATGGTGAGATAATATCTATTACATTTTTTTCTAAGGCTTCGGTTGATGTAATAGAGGCGCTGTTTCTAACCGCATCAATTGCCCACTGGACATTTCTTCCTCTCTTCTCGGCAATGCTTTCGATAAAGGAGGCAGCATAATTTTCTATTTTTTCATTCATTATATCCTTATCATCTTTTTCACTATCATCATTTTCTTCTTCAGTATCTTTTTTCTTATCGTTACCTCTCTGCCCTATACTAACTGGATGGGCGGCGCCGATACTGGTTCCTTCATTCATGGCAGCTACATGAGCAGAAAGTGTAATAAACACTCCTGCAGATGTTGCCGATGAGCCACTTGGATGTATATATACAACTACAGGCACTTCTGAATTTAAAATCATCTTTACTATATCTTTAGTAGAGCTGAGTAGCCCGCCCGGAGTATCCATTTCTATTACTAAAGCATTTGCTGAACTCTCTTTGGCCTTCTCAAGCGCAAACCTTATATAATCAGAAATTGCCGGATTTATCATTCCGTCAATTTTTATTAAAACTATGCTGTTTTTAGATTGAGAATAAGCATATATACCGCTTATCGATGTAATAATAAAAGGAAGTAAAATTAGTAATAAATATATTTTTGCTCTTCTTGTTAGTTTATACACAAAAATATTGTAGCTTTTAGACTAACAAACTGCAAGTAAAATATAGTTAATAATTTTATATTCCATAACTTGTCTTTTAAAATCATCTTATTATAATTGCGCAATGGCAACAAAAGTTAAAGTAACTCAAAAAGAATTAAAAAAACCGGATAAGTTTCTAGAATTTATTGATAAGTCTACAAATTACTTAGCAGACAACTATAAATTAATAGTATATTTCATATTAGCGATTATTTGTTTTATTTTTATATTTTTCTTAGGTAACGCCTATTTAGGTAAAAAATCTTCTGATGCTAACTCAATTTACAATGAAGCAATTGTTGCTAATAGTTCAGGGGATTATGATAAAGCAATTGAAAAATTCACCTTACTTCAGACCAAATATGCTGGTCAAAAAATAACTGACATATCTCTATATTATACTGCCTCTATTTATTACAATCAGGGCAATTATGATCAAGCTATAAGTTTTGCAGTTAATTTTGTTAATAAAAACCCTAAAGATTCTAATATGATAGATGCGGCATATTCTTTGATAGCAGTCTCATACTTAAATAAAAAAGATTATCAAAATGCCGTTGATTTTGCATCAAGAATTACTAATCCCAATAGCCCTTACTCAGATAATGCCCAAATGACCGAAGCACTTGCTTTAGAAAAGCTGGGCAAACACGACCAAGCCTCTGTAATTTATAATAAGATTCTTGCAAATATGTATCCTAATTCATTTTAACCACAATAGAATAGAATTGATTTAAATTACTTTTATTTTTTTATCGCATAATTCTTATTCCAAAATTGAAGGAGGAAATTATGGAGATTTTAGGAGCTATATTAATAGGACTTTTTGCAGGCACTGCAAGTGGTCTTTTTGGTATTGGCGGTGGACTAGTAATGATTCCTGCTCTTGTATATTTTTTTCAGCTCACCCAGCATCAGGCCCAGGGAACGTCTCTTGCCGTGCTGACTTTACCAGTAGTATTTCTAGGCGCCCTCAAATATTATAATGAAGGGAATGTTCAACTTAAAATAGCTTTGTTCATTGCTATAAGCTTTATAATTGGGGCATATGGGGGTTCAGTTTTAGTACATAAACTTTCTGATCCAATGCTCAAAAAAATATTCGGTTCACTTTTATTTGTAGTTTCAATCAAGATGATACTAGGTAAATAGTTTAACCTACACCTGATAAAATTGTTTTAAGTCATTTACAACGCTAGCATATGCATCGGGCAGTTCATACCATCGGATATCTTTATCTCTCCGGAGCCAGGTCATCTGTCTTTTAGCTAACCTTCTTGTATTTATAATTATTTTTTCTTTAGCAGTCTCAAAAGAAATCAGTCCGTCCAGGTAATCGTTTATCTCTTTATAACCAATGGATTGCATGGGCTTTAGGGTTTTATCATAGCCCATATCTCTAAGTTTTATAACTTCATCAGTAAAACCATCTTTTAACATCTTATCTAATCTAATTTCTATTATGTTTTTAAGTATTTCCCTCTCTATATCAATTCCTATTTTGAAGACGTCATAGCGTTTTTCTGAAAAGCTATGTTCCTTTTGCAGCTGTGACATTTTAATACCTGTTAGATGGTAAACTTCTAATGCCCTCTCCAAACGTACATAATCATTTTCAGCAATATTTGTAGCAGATTCGGGGTCACATCTAATTAGTTGTTTATAGATATATTGGTTACCATAAAGATACCGCTCAGTTTTTAACTGCTCTCTATAATTACTGTCCGGCTCTACTCCTTCAATCAATCCTTCGGTAAGAACTCTTACGTATAAGTATGTTCCTCCAACAACTAATATTTTTTTGTTTTTTGTTAGTAATATATCTATTACCTGGATAGCATTTTTACGAAATAATCCTGCATTATATTCGCAGTCTGGTTCAACAATATCTATTAAATGGTGTGGAATGGAACTCAGTGTTTGTACCGCTGGCTTTGCCGTACCAATATCAAAATGTTTATAAATTTGAAGTGAATCGGCACTTATTATTTCAAAACCGATATCCACGGCAAGTTTTATGGCAAGCTCTGATTTACCGCAAGCAGTCGGTCCTAAAATTATAACAAGTTTTGGTAAATCACAGCTCAATTTACAGTTTATCTATAATTTTCTATATCTTCATCTAATGCTGCTTTCCTGCTTAGCCTTATTTTGCCGTCCCTGCCTTTTTCAATGCATCTCACTAAAACTTCGTCACCTTCTTTAAGTATATCTGTAACCTCTTTGACTCTTTCTGGAGCAAGCTCAGATATATGTATTAGTCCGTCCTTTCCATTCATAAGCTCGGCAACGGCGCCAAAATCAAGGATGCGCTTAACTTTTCCTATGTACACCTTGTCAACCTCTATTTCTTCAAGAATTAAGTTAATCATCTTAATTGCTTTATCGGAGGCAGATCTTAGTACAGCAGCCACATTAACAGTACCATCATCCTGAATATCAATTTGTGCTCCAGATTCTTCTACTATTTTCTTGATTATTTTCCCACCACTGCCAATTATATCTTTAATCTTTGCCGGATCTATTTTAATAGAGGTTATCATTGGCGCATATTCAGATATGGAATCCCTTGGCCCTGTTAGTGCTTCTTTCATTTTTCCAAGTATAAACATCCTGGCATCTTTTGCCTGAGTAAGGGCAGTCTCAAGTATTTCTCTTGTAACTCCCGTTATCTTTATATCCATCTGCAAAGCAGTTATACCTTTTTCAGTTCCTGCTACTTTAAAGTCCATATCACCCAGGTGATCTTCATCCCCAAGTATGTCAGTTAGTATGGCAACCTTATCATCCTCTTTGATAAGTCCCATTGCTACTCCTGCAACATGATCTTTTATAGGTACACCCGCATCCATTAAAGCCAGAGATGTGCCGCATACTGTTGCCATTGATGAAGAACCATTTGATTCCAGAATATCAGAAACCACCCTAATGGTATAAGGAAATTCATCTTTCGAAGGGATCATATTTCTGATTGATCTTTCAGCCAAAACGCCATGTCCTATTTCTCTTCTGCCAGGCCCCAAGCGGTTGCCTACTTCTCCAACCGAAAATGGCGGAAAATTATAATGCAGCATAAAGCTTCTTTTTATGTCTCCATCTAAAGAATCGATTTTTTGTACATCATAAGATGTACCAAGAGTAGCAATTACGGCAGCCTGTGTTTCACCTCTTGTAAAAAGTGCCGATCCGTGGGTTCTCGGCAGAAATCCTATTTCTATTGAGATATCTCTTATATCAGTAAATGACCTGCCATCAATTCTTTTCTCATCGTTTACTACAGTCTTTCTTAACAAATCTCTTTTTAAAATTTCAAACTGTTTTGTAATTAGTTCTTCGCTATCGGGGTATTTATCGCTAAAATTTTCAGTTATCTCACTAAATATCTGATTAACTTTTGTAGCTCTTTCCTGCTTCTCTTTTGTAAATAAAGCCTCAATAAGCTTATCCTTAGAAAAACTGCTAATCTCATTATATAGCTCAGAGTTATCTTGCTCTTGAGGAAGCTCAATTTTTATAATATCTAAATCGGAAATCAACTTTTTCTGTGGCTCTATGAATTTATTAATACACTCATGAGCAAACATCAGCGCATCAATTATATCAGATTCAGATACTTCCTTTGACCCGCTTTCCACCATAACAATCGCATCTTCAGTACCGGCTACTATAAGATCAATATCGCTTTCCTCAATTTGAGACTTTATGGGATTGCAAACAAATTCTCCATCTATTCTTCCTACCCTTACTCCGGCCACTGGTCCTGCAAAAGGTATATTAGATGTCATAAGTGCAGATGAAGCCGCAGTTATAGATAAAACATCGGGATCATTTTGTTGATCTGCAGACATAACTGTTACAATAATCTGAGTTGGAAAGGTATATGTTTTAGGAAACAGTGGCCTCATCGGCCTGTCAATCAGCCTCGATGTTAAAATCTCTTTTTCCGAAGGTCTTCCTTCTCTTTTAAAATAGCCTCCTGGGATTCTTCCAGCAGCATAGGATTTCTCCTGATAATTTACAGTTAGAGGTAAAAAGTCTTCTCCTTCTATAGCTTCCTTAGAAGCTGCAACAGTTGCAAGAACAACGGTATCTCCATATTGAAGTAAAACCGCGCCATTTGCCTGTTTTGCCAGTCTGCCTGTTTCAATCTCTAGTGTTCTTCCGAATAATTGCTCAGTAATCCTACGATGTCCAGAACTCAATATAGTAATTCCTCCGTTTTATTATTTTCTCAACTCTAATTTTTCAACTATTTGAAGATACCGATTATTATCCTCATTATTTAGATATCTAAGCAGTTTTTTTCTTTTGTTAATCATATCAATTAAACCTTTTCTTGAATGAACATCCTTTTTTGACTTCTGAAGGTGTTTTGCCAGATTCTTTATTCTCTTTGTCAGTACCGCAATTTTTACTTCAGGTGAACCAACATCAGTGCTGTGTAAAGCAAACTGCTTTATTACTTCACTTTTTTCCAAAACTGTTACATCCATGTAAATCCCTCCGATTAGAGTAATCTAATTGAAAACTCTCAAGATTTTAAATACCTCTTCACTGTCATCCATCATAACTAAATCTTCCAACGATACAAGTGATTTAGCTATACAAATTAAATTATTATCATACATAACCTTAATAACATCATCTCTTCTAATATCAGTCAGATTAGAGCTATTAAGATCACCTTTTCTAAGATTTATGCCACTTTTAATTTTGTATGTATTATCTTTATTAATTTTTAAAGATTTAACATAAGAAATTGCTTCACTCATATTTATAATTTTATAATTCCCTGAATCTATATCCTCAAGAGTATATGAATTTTCAATATCAAAAACCCCGGATTTAACCCTTCTTAATTCAACTAAATGTGCAAAAACCTTTAAATCCTCACCTATACTATCAGCAAGTGATCTAACGTAGGTCCCTGTAGAACACCTCACCAATATTCTTACAAACGGGTTATCATAATCTAAAATTTCAATTTTTTCTACATATATTTTTCTTTTTGGTTTATTTACCTTTATTTTCTTTCTTGCTAGTTGGTATAATCTTTTACCATTTATCTTAACTGCGGAATAATCAGGCGGTTGTTGTTCTATATTTCCTACGTAATTATTTATTGTAGAAATGATATCTGAAATCGATATATCAATATTTTTGGCTCTATCAGTAACCTTTCCCGTAAGATCCAGTGTATCGGTTCTTTCTCCAAACTTCATAACAGCTTCATATTCTTTAATATTTTCATTAAGAAATGGTATTATTTTAGTAGCCTCGTTTAAACAAACGGTGAGCACCCCGGTAGCAAATGGATCGAGAGTTCCCGTATGACCTGCCTTCTTTACTCTTATACTTTTTTTAATCTTATTTAGTGTCTGGGCAGAAGAAATACCGGTAGGTTTATCTACTATCAAAATGCCATTCACTTAATTGCCTTTTCAATTTCGCTAACTAGTTTTTCTCTTGCTTTGCTAAGATCGCCCTTTATACTGCAGCCAGCGGCAGACCTATGACCTCCGCCCCCAAAACTTTGGGCAATAAGTGCTACGTTAATATCATTTTTGGATCTTAAACTTATTTTCCAGTTCTCATCTTTTAGCTCGTCTTCTTCCTGTCTCATTAAGACTGCAAGCTCCACGCCCTTTATTGACCTTGGATAATTTACTAGACCTTCTGTATGCTGTTTTGTTGTGTCTGTAATTTTAAACATTTCTCTTGATACTAGTACTGTAGCTACCCTACCGCCGTGACTCAGCTCTAAAGTGTTTAGAACCTTTCCTAATAACTTTATTTTTTTCAGTGATTCATTTTCATAAATGTTTTTTGATATTTCATAAGGATTTACGCCATACTTCAAAAGTTCTGATGCAATAATGAAGGTCTCTGATGTTGTATTAGAATAAGCAAATGATCCTGTATCGCCGACAATCGTAGCATAAATATTAACAGCTATATCCTTTGTAATATCTATTTCCAACTTTTTCAGTAATTTATATATTAAAAAACCAGTAGACGGTGCTTGCTGATCAACAATACTATATTGGGGTTTTGTCTTCTTAGTAAAATGGTGATCTATGGTTATTTTTATCACGGACAAATCATGCAGATATCTATCAAATACTTTTCCTACTCTGAGAGAATCGGTACAGTCTGCTATTACAACTGCATCGGGTTCAAAAGGAATGTTTTTAATATTTTTATGTATTTTCTTTGATTTAGGTAAAAACTTCAGTGCTGCCGGCACCCCAGTCTCATTGTATAAATAAACATTTTTATTCAATTGTTCTAATGCCAGACCAAGTGCAATAGTGGAGCCAATAGCATCTTCATCAGGGTTTTCGTGTGATGCAATAACAAAATTGCTGTTGCTATTAATTAGATCGGCAATATTTTCAAAGTCATTCACTAAGAGATTCCTTTATTAAATCGTCTACTCTGTACCCAGATTCAACCGACTTGTCATATTCAAATCTAAATTCAGGAAATTTCTTTAATCTTAATTTTTTTGATAGTTTTGTTTTGATAAAACCCTTTGCGCTATTAAATCCTTTTTCTATATCCTCTATAGGGTGATCCCTATTCATGGTACTAAAATAGATTCTTATAAGCCCCAGATCATCTGTCATTTTCACTCCGGTAATAACAGCATCGATAAGCCTTGGATCTTTTATATCGCCTTTTACGAGCATTTTTGCTATTTCTTCTTTTATAAGCCCGCCTACTCTTGTATTTCTTTTAATTCCAAAACCCAAATTTTGTTCTCCAGTATCTATATCATAGATGTATTATTTCTATTTCATTATTAAATATTCTGTCAGCACTTATGGTTTGTATGTAGTTTAAAACCTGGTCAAGAACTGAATTTGCAAAAGGACCTTCATTGGTAATTATACAAACGCCGAGGGTAGCTTTCTGCCATAAATCGTTTGAGCCTACTTCAGAAATAGAGACATTCTTAAATTTATTTCTTACTTTTTCAGTAATGCTTTTAACTACTGTACGTTTATCTTTAAGAGATCTGCTTCCTTCAATAAAAAGCTCGATCTTTAGAACACCTACTACCATTTAGTTTCTAAAGCTTTTGTTTCTCTTCCTCAATAATATAATTTTCTAAAACATCTCCTACTTTTATATCGTTAAAATTTTGAATGCCTATACCACATTCATATCCGTTTTGAACTTCTTTTACATCGTCTTTGAACCTTCTTAGTGATTGCAGAACGCCGTCGTAAATAACTATACCGTCTCTAATTAGTCTAACATTAGAATTTCTTACAAATTTTCCATCACCTATATGACAACCTGCTATCGTGCCTATCTTTGATACATGGAAAGTATCCCTGACCTCAGCATGACCAAGTATATTTTCTTTTTTGATTGGCTCTAGCAGACCCTCCATTGCACTTTTGATTCTATCAATTGCATCATATATTATGCTGTGGAGTTCTATAATTACAGACTGCCTTTCAGAAAGCATAAGAGACTTAGGATCAGGTCTAACGTTAAATCCCAAAACAATGGCATTTGAGGCGCTTGCTAAAACAATATCTGACTCATTAATAGCCCCTACTGCAGCATGAACTATCTTGACTGTGCATTTATCTGTACTAAGTTTTTCTATAGAATCTATAAGTGCCCCTACTGATCCCTGGACATCAGCTTTAATAATAAGCGTCAGTTCTTTTGTTTTACTTTTCTCTAAATTTTCAAATAAATTTTCTAGTGATAATTTTCTTTCCTGCACTGATACGCCTACGCTTTCTTTAATTTCTCTGTGAGAAAGTATTTCTTTCAGCGTTTTTTCATCGCTAACTACGTAAAAAGGAACTCCCGCTGTAGGAATTGTAGAAAACCCCATAATTTCTGCAGGAATTGATGGGCCTGCCTCTTTCATATTGGTTCCTAGATCATCTATAAGTGCCCTGACTCTACCGTAATCTACTCCAGATATTAGACAATCTCCTACTTTCAGTGTTCCTTCTTTCACTATTACTGTAGCAATTGGCCCTCTGCCTTTATCAAGCTTAGATTCGACAACTATTCCATTTGCTCGTTTATCTGGGTTTGCCTTTAACTCTAAGATATCGGCCTGCAGTAAAATAAGTTCTAATAGTTCTTCAATTCCCTGACCCGTTTTGGCTGAAACATCAGCAAATAGTGTATCTCCACCCCAATCTTCTGGCACAAGCCCTATTTCAGATAATTCTCTTTTTACTCTGTCAGGTTCAGCTTCGGGTTTGTCTATTTTATTCACTGCAACTATAACAGGTACTTTTGCGGCTTTAGCATGATTTGCAGCTTCTATGGTTTGAGGCATTACCCCATCATCAGCAGCAACTACAAGTATAACTACATCAGTAGCTTGCGCTCCTCTGGCTCTCATAGCCGTAAAAGCCTCATGACCAGGAGTATCAATAAAAGTAACTTTTTTGTCCTTAACTGAAACACTATATGCACCGATGTGCTGTGTTATACCTCCAGCTTCTCCTTCAGCTACTTTAGTTTTGCGAATTGTATCTAGAAGTGTTGTCTTACCATGATCCACATGCCCCATTACCGTTACAACTGGGTATCTGGAAACTAAATTGGACTCTTCGTCTGAATCAACTTCTACAAGATGTAGGTCTTCTTGATATATATCTAAAACCACTTCATAATCAAACTCCTGTCCAAGGATAGTTGCAGTTTCGTGATCGATAGATTGATTTATAGAGGATGTTACTCCTAGGGAAAGCAACTTTCTTAAAACTGTGCCTGCTTTTACACCCATTTTTTTGGCCAGTTCTGAAACATTAACTGATTCTGAAATCTTAATAACTTTTTTAGAAGGCCTGGGAATTATAGGAATAACCTGACCATTGGTTGTTGTTTGCTCTGTAGTTAGCGCTTCGCCTCTTGCAGCTGGAGCTCCCCTGTCAGATCTTTTGGAGTATCTGGAAGAATCATGAAATTTAGCTTTTGGTCTCCTATTTTCAACAAGATATTCTTTCTTTCTTACAGGTAGTTTTGTTCTAAAGGCTTTTCTTAATTGTTCTAAACTATCTTCATCTATTATTTCTTCCTTTCTTGGTTTTACTACCTTTCCTTTTTTCTTAGTTTTTTTAGTATCTTTAACTACTTCACCAGCTTTCTTTTCTGGAGTCCTATACTCTTTTTGTTTTTTATCTTTTTTAGCAGCGACATCGTCAGTTGTTTTAAGACTTTCTTTGTTTTGATCGGTATCCTTTGATGTCTCTTTTGTTAATTTATCATCAAGAGTAGCTTCTTTAACTTCAGCTTCTAAAGGTATTTCTTCAGGTAGAGATTCTAGATTTTCCTGTATTGTTTCTACTGCAGGTAGGTCATCTTTTGCTTCAGACAAAGCCTCTTGGGTCTGCTCGGTACTACCGGGCTGTATATCTTCTTCGACCTTCTTTTTTCGGCGAAGAATAACTTTTGGCCCTTTACGTCTTTCTACAACTTGTTGACCTGAATCGGATTTTAATACTTTCACTTTTTTGGTATCTGGAACAGCTTCAGAACCGGCATTTTGAGCTTCATTAACAGGCTGTTTAGATTTACCTAGTTTATCCTTTATTTTTATTACTTCATCATCTCTTATCGAACTTGCATGACTTTTTAGACTAATCCCAATAGATTTTGCAGTCTCTATCAGATCTTTATTTATTATGCCAAGCTCTTTGGATAGTTCGTATACTCTCATATTTGAATAAAATTATGCCTATTTATATAAAATTTATTTTTTAATTTAATCCATTATACTACCTAAACAAGTATTTTAAGCAAAAGTGATACTTAAAAGTATTTATCGGCTAATTTGAATCAGACTTCGGATTTTGAATATCATCAGATTCATCTTCTATACTAATATTTTCTAGCTTATCTTTTAAGGCGATACGGGCGGCCTTTTGAATATTCTGTACTTCCTCACCGGATTTTAGATTACCAGCTTTGGCTATTGCATCTGGGTCAGAAAACGCAATGTCTTCTAAGGTATGATACCCCTCATTATATAAACGTTTGGCAGTAACATCACCTATATTAGGTAGAGAAATTAATACTGTCATAACATCCTGTAGTTCTTTATTAAGCTGAGACTCT
>SMWS01000154.1 GCA_004356685.1 Deltaproteobacteria bacterium | reverse complement strand
TATTTAAAAAAAATGAGGAAATAATATTATATTTTAATTCTAAAATATGATTAAAACTTTTGAAAAGCATATTTTATTTTTCGTTATTGTACTTTTTACTTCAGTACATCTGTATTTCATACTAAATCATTATTTGGCTGGATATAATAGATTTACAGAAATTTGGTATGCAATATATCGTTTTTTGGGATTTTTATTATTTCAATAAAAAACCCTTCAAATAAGTATTGTAGATTTTAATATTGTTGATTTATCCTTTCAATAAATAGTTTTACGGATTAATTATAACCTTGCCAAACTGAGCGCGGTTTTCAATGTGTTTATGTGCTGCGGCAGTTTCAGATAGAGGGAATTTTTTGTCAATAATTGTTTTTATATATTTATCCAATGTGAGTTTTAAAGCCTTTTCTAAACTAGATCTGGGAGCGTTAAATACAGTTACGCCTAAAACTGAAATGTCTTTCATAATCAGTGGACCAAACATCAAATCTGCTTTTACTCCACCAACAACTCCAACAAGCAAAATCCTTCCTTTATTTCCAAGACACTTAATATTCTTTTCCCAAGCCGAAGCCCCTATCTGATCAAAAAGAACATCTACACCTTTTCCACCTGTTATTTTTTTTACTTCTTCAGCAAAATCCTGAGTGTTATAATTAATAACTTCGTCGGCTCCTAATTCTTTTGCTTTTTCAAGTTTCTCGTCAGACCCCGCAGTAGCAATAATCAAACTTGCTTCCAAATACTTTGCTACCTGAATTGCCATACACCCTGTCCCACTTCCTGCAGCATGAACCAAAACCTTTTCACCTGCTCTAAGATTAGCTCTTTCAACAAGACCATACCATGCAGTAACACTACATATGGGAACTGCTGCAGCATCATCAAAAGATAAGCCTCCGGCAATTGGAACAACATTTCTTGCAGGAATTTTAACAAATTCAGCTAAACCCCCGTGCCTGTTTACACCTATTACTTCAAACCCCTTTTCTAATCTTACAGTAGGGTCTACTACAACCTTGTCACCTTCACTTAAACCTGTAACATTACTCCCAACTTCCGAAACAACTCCTGCAATATCTATTCCCCCAATATGAGGCAAATCCACGGGTCTTGGAGATTTACCGCTTCTTAGCCTTACATCCAGTTGATTTAAAGAAACTGATTTCACATTTATTAAGACCTCTTCTGATGAGATAGCCGGTTTGTCGGCATCCTCATATTTAATTACCTCTGATTCTCCAAATTCATGATAAATAGCTGCCTTCATTTAAATCCTCCGTCCTTTAATAATTTTAAAATGTAATATATTATATATTCTATTAAAAATAAAAAGTTTTAATATAAAATAATGAAATGTTTGGAATAGGATCCGGTGAAATCTTAGTAATTCTTGTCATAGCCTTGCTTGTATTAGGGCCTAAGGAAATACCCAAAGTTGCAAGAACTATAGGGAAAACATTGAGGGATATACATAGATTTAAAGATGAACTGAGACAAAGTATGGATACTGAATTTGAGCAGTATGAGAAAAAAGAACTGAGTAAAGAAGAAAATAAAGACGAGAAAAAAGAAGACGACAAAATCTCCTGATTCTTTGATGTACTTCCCTATTGCGCTTATCCAAACCATATGAGCCATCTAGTTGAACCAAGACCGGTAAAGATTATTTTTTCTGTAATTTTTAATGGCAGCGCAGACATTAGTTTGTTAAAAAAAAAGATAGATGAACAGTTTGGCGAAATAGATTATGAAAGTGAAAAAATCGATTTTGATAAAACAAATTATTACACCCGGGAAATGGGTACAAATCTGTCTAGAAAGATATTCAGTAAAAAACAAATCTTAAAAAGAGATGAAATTGTAGAAATCAAGATCAAAACGAACCAAATAGAAGAAGAAACATCTTTAAACAACAAGAGAATCTTCAATATTGACCCTGGCTATCTTGCAGAAGAACATTTTGTATTATCCACAGGAAAAGGTTATGCTCATCGTCCCTACCTGGGAAAAGGAGTTTATGCAGACTTAACCCTTATTTATAAGGATAAAAGATTTAACGAATTAGAGTGGACTTACCCAGATTATAAAACTTTAGTTATCCAAAACATATTGAAAGAGATAAGGAAAATTTACCTAGACAATCTAAGAGAGGAAAAAATTTATGATTAGTATGACAGGCTTTGGTATAACAGAACTGCAGACATCACTTGGAACAATCTCCATTGAAGCCAGATCAGAAAATCACAGATACCTTGATATTACATATCAAGTTCCCGATTTACTCACAAAAATTGAAAACAATATTGCCGAAATTGTAAAAAAACATATATCGCGCGGCAAATTCAGAATTTATATTTCTGCCAAATTAATTAACAAAAGCAGCCACCTGGATGGAAATCTTGCTAAAAATTCTTTAATGATGCTACAAAGGCTTAAAAAAGATTTAAAATTAAACGGCGAAACTAAATTAGAGCACCTGTTAATGTTAAAGGATTTATTTACTACCGAATCCAGTGAAGAACTTAATAAAAATGATATTACCAAAATACTAAACGGTTTAAAATCTGTTATAAAGAAAGTTCACGAAGCAAGGAAAGAAGAAGGTAAGTATCTGAAAAAAGAACTTTTAAAAAGAATAAACAAAATTGAAAGGCTACTTGTAAATGTTAAGGCCAGAAGAAAAAAGTTTCCAAAAGAAACAAGAGACAAATTAAAAGAAAGAATTAATTTATTATTAGAGGATTGCCAGATTGAAAATTCTAGGCTGGTTCAGGAAATTGCTATACTTACAGAAAAAAGTGATTTTACTGAAGAAACAGTGAGATTAAACGCTCATATAAAAAGATTTAAAAATACAATGAACAAAAATACTCCTGTTGGAAGAGAACTGGATTTTTTAATTCAGGAAATGAACAGAGAAGCCGGAACTATTTCTGCAAAATCAAAGGATGCAAAAATTTCCCATTACATTATAGAACTCAGATCAGATCTGGAAAAAATAAGAGAACAGATACAAAATGTGGAATAGAGTTAAATGTTAGTTCAGGCAGTGCTTGGCCCCTGATTTTACACAATTCAATTTTAGATAATCATAAATTTCCTTTGCACTAAGATAGTGTCCATTTTCATTCCAGTGTCCGTCATTTTCGAAATGATAGTTAAGCGGACTGCCACCTGCTTCAAATGATTTCCGTAAATCTATAAAATCTATTTTGTTTTCTCTCAGTAAACCGGTAAAATTAATATGAACTTTATTTTCAACTACCTTGTTTTCCCCAGCCCACAAACCGCGCGAGGCAATTATAATAAGCAATAGATTATATTTATTATTTAATTCTTTAATTATAGCAACTGAGCTTCGTAACGTTTGATCATTTATTTCATTTTTGGCAATTCCACCTAAGTTATCGATTATTAATCCACTTTTAACTGCAAAATTTCTCAAACTAGTATTTGAATGAATATATGCAGTAAATAAATTAAAAAGTGCGAAGTTGGATAAATAGTTTTTTATTGCGGTATAACTTATTTTGTTAGTAGCACTATAATCTTTAATCTTTCTTTGACCGAGATTTCCGTAATCCAATAGATCGTTTTCCATGCAAAATCCAAGGATAACATTCTCAATTTTAGCACCGTTGGATTCTGCATAGCCTATTAACCCTTTATAACCCTCTAAGTTATTTGAAATACTGATATTGTATACGGGTTTATTAATTAATTTTTGAAGCTGATCGGAATATCTTTTGTCATTCTCTACTCCCCAGCCAAGAGAATAAGAATCCCCTACAACCAATAAGTCTTGAGGGTTTATCTGTGTAACATCCTTATCATCACGGAATCCATACTTATTAAAAGTTACAGACGTATCATAATCTCCCGTGTTCTTGATCTGTCTTCCAGAATAATTTTTCTTTCCGATCCTTATGTTAAAATCCTTATTATATTCAAATTTAATCCTGCCGGAAGGGTCGTATTTAGGATACAGATTTCTAATACCTATTTCACAAAGTATTAAAAATGAAAACAGGGCTATAAAAAAAACTGTGAATTTTAATAAATATCTTTTGAAAATCATATATTTAGCTCTGAATTTTTTAATATAAGTAAGATAAAATCATGATTTTAATATTATATTTGACACATACACAATTAACATAAAAATATAGGCCAAATTTATTTTTTTGGAGGAACAAAATTGGAAAAGACCTTATCTATTGTTAAACCCGATGGAGTTGAAAAGAATGTGATCGGTGAAGTTATAAGAAGATTCGAAAGCAAAGATATCAAGGTAGTTGGAATTAAAATGGTAAAACTATCCAAAGAACAAGCTGAGGGATTTTATGCAGTTCACAAAGAAAGACCCTTTTTTGGAAGCCTGACTGACTTTATGTCATCAGGGCCATGCGTACTAATGGTTTTGGAGGGTGAAAATGTTATTCCAAGAGCAAGAAAAATTATGGGTGCAACAAACCCTGAAGAAGCAGATAATGGAACAATAAGGAAAGACTTTGCATCTGACATCGAGCATAATATAGTACATGGCTCGGATTCCCCCGAGTCAGCAGACTACGAGATTAATTACTTTTTTAATCAGTTAGAAACTGTGTGAAAAATCGATTAGTGTTTAAAGATGGCTAATAGAAACAATAAAAGGGCTTATTATTTAGCCCTATTTATTTTACTCATCATCCTTTGTTTATTTTTATTCCGAAATAGATATCTGCCATACGCTGGCAATTTTTTAGTAGTTGAAGACAGTCTTGAAAAAGCCGATGCAATTTTTGTATTTGGCGGATCTATTCCCAACAGGATTATTGAAGCTGTAGATATATATAACCAGGGCTTTGCCCCTTTAATTATAATTTCAAAATATCCAAAACCAGAGGGTTATAAATATTTGGAGCAACGAAATATATCTTTTCCCGAAGGCCATAATATTAATAGGTCGATAGCCCTTAGTCTCGGGATACCTGAAAATAGCATATTGATTACAAACTACAGGGCTGCAAGCACTCTTGAAGAATTGATACTTTTAAAAAATTTCTGTTTAGAAAAAAACATTAAAAAAATAATCCTCGTAAGCACAAAATCGCATACAAAAAGAATTTCTAAAATATTTTCAGATATTGCTGGAGATAAAATAAAAGGAATAGTGAGATATACTGGTTACGACAGCTATAACCCTGACCGTTGGTGGAAAGACAGGCACTCACTAAGGCAGACAATGTTCGAATACCAAAAAATGTTACATCATTTAGTAGTTGATAAGAAAAAGATATAGATATTAAAAAGAAGTTTTTTCATTCTTTTCAACTTTAACCCCTAACTGCTGCTCAAACTTTTCAACTAAATTTTGAGCAGTCTCCTGCCACTTTACTTTTCGTCCCAAAACTTCAGAAACAGAAGTAATTTTTAGCTCAGATATACCGCAGGGAACTATGTGAGAAAAGTTATCTGCCTGGTTTTCTATATTCATTGAAAAGCCGTGCATTGTTACATGCCTTTTTA
>SMWS01000153.1 GCA_004356685.1 Deltaproteobacteria bacterium | reverse complement strand
CAAAGTAAATAGGATAAGCATTAAGCCCAGCAGTTCAATAGCTTTATATTTTTTTAGAGCAAATATAAAAGAACTCATTGCCTAATTCCCATCCAGTTGTAATTATTTGCAATTGACCTGAGGAAACCATCTGTGTTAACTGATCAACAACCTCTTTTTTTAATTCACCCATCTCTTTTTCAGGAAAATCAACAATGAGCTTACTAGCAAGCTTGTCAATGTTGCTGTTTCCCTCACCAAGCCCTGCACACATCGATTTTAATAAATTAGTTCGAATATCAGACATAAATTCTCCTAAACAATATGTTTTTTTAGGTGGTATAGTAAATTCATTAAAAAATAGAATAATATAACAAATATATCAGGTTATTTCTATCTAGTCGTACTATGTAATGAAGATTCTAATCTACACTCACGAATATCCACCATTTCTGGGCGGTCTTGCAACTACTAGTTACAAACTGGCAACAGGCCTAGCGAGCAGGGATGATATGGAAATATTTATCTTAGCACCTTCCTATGGAACTGGAGATAAAAATTTTGACAAAGAATTTGGTGACAGAATACTAAGAGTTCCCTTATTAAAAACAAAGATCACAAAGTTTATTCCCTTTTTATTATATTTAATATCCAGTATCTTTTTTTATACTTCTTTAAAAAAAATAAAGCCAGATATAGTATTGTTTATTACAGAAGAAGCAGAAGCCACAGGTGGAATTGTTAGCATTTTTTGTGAATTCACTTCTATAGCCCGTGTAGCAGGTTCGGGAATAACAACCTGTTTTCTAGGCAATAAACCTTTTAAAAAATTACTTAAATATCCAATTGCCAGGTTATATAAAATTTCTAAAAAAATTATAGCTGTAAGCAATTATTCAAAGGACCTGCTTTTACAAATTGGAATAAATAGAGAGAAAATAATAGTAATAAACAATGGAATAAGTGAGGAGCTTATTTCTAAATCACCGGAGAGTGAAAAACTTACTGAATTAAAAAAAATGTATTCTATTAAATCTGACGAAAAAATACTGCTTACTATAGCAAGAATTTTACCCAGAAAAGGGCAGGACAATGTAATAAAAGCTCTTAAGTTAGTTGATAAGCAATTTAGTAATTTCAAGTACCTAATTGTGGGTACCGGTAGATATGAAAATGAGTTTAGAGATCTTGCTCGTTCACTGGGACTTGAAGATAAAGTAATTTTCACAGGTGGTGTTGATCATAGTGAAATAATATATCTCCTTGATATTTGTGATGTGTTTATTCTGGCTAATAGAATTTGGAACAATAAAATAGAAGGTCTCCCAAACGCTGTCCTGGAAGCAAGTGCAAGGGCAAAACCTGTAATAGTTGGAAATCACAGTGGATCTGTCGAATCAGTGATTGATGGAAAAACTGGACTGCTGGTTGATTCGGATGATATAAATAAAGTATCGCAATCAATACTCAACCTTTTTTCTGATCGGCATAAATCTTCTAAGTTTGGGAAAGAAGGTAAAAAGATGATTGAAGGCAGATTTACTGAAGAGATAATGATTGATAAATATTATTCGCTCTTTATGTCATATAAAAAATAGTATGTATAATAGAAAACTCAAATAATGTTTTTTCATTAATTCATGAGGTTTTTACCCTAAAAAGTTTTTCAAACAGATAGTGTCTGAAATATTAATTTTGTTTACTCAACCCACCGTTCTTTCCACATCTGAAACATAAGCAGGTACCATATCCTTTCTGCCTTGACACTATAACCATTATACAGTTTATCCACCCACAATTTAGTGATTTTGGGACAGAATATACCATCTTGTTTTATTTTTTCTTCACCCAGGTAGTGACTCACAAGGGGTTTCAGATCGCCTCTAAGCCAGCAAAACACAGGTGAAGTAAAACCTCTTTTTGGCCTGTCCCACAAATCCCGCGGTATATATTTGCCAAGAACTTTTTTTAATATGTATTTTGTCTCACCATTTTTATATTTAAGACTGGACGGAATTCGGGCGGTAAATTCAAGAAGTCTATGATCAAGCAAAGGTTCTCTGATCTCAAGACTTACACTCATGGAAGCCCTGTCTACCTTGGTTAAAATATCGTCACACATGTAAGTTTTAAAATCTGCTGCAAGCATCTGACTCATATAATCCTCGTTATCTATACGATTAAAACTTTCATCAAACACATCATCAGTAAAAGGTATAGAATCATTAAAAAGCGTATCTAATTCATTATCTCTCCATTTAGCATGAGTTATTTTATGTATATTTTTCAGGTTTCTATTAATACCCTCTTTAATCATTGCCTGAAAATTAGAATATTTATCCCAGACTCCTCTAATCTCTGGCAACAAAAATTTCAGGTGTCTGTAAAACCACTCGGCAGTATCAGGACTTATATTGGATATTGTTTTCTGAATCAGGTTTTTAATTATAGTCGGGTACTGATTTAAACGGTCATAATAATAAGCAGCCTTCTTGTACCTGTTATAGCCAAAAAACATTTCATCCCCTCCATCGGCTGACAGTGCTACAGTCACATCCTGCCTTGCAAGTTTAGAGACTAGATATGTGGGTATGCCAGAGTTATCTCCAAACGGCTCATCATAAATATCGGGAAGTTTTTCAACTACCCCCAGGGCTTCTTGCTGGGATATATAGTACTCTGTATGGTCGGTACCAAGATAATCTGCGACCCTCTTTGCATGGTGCGCTTCGTTGTATTTATCTTCGTAAAAGCCTATTGAAAAGGTCTTCAACTGAGTATTTACATTTTTTTGAAGAAGTGCCGTTACCAGACTCGAATCAACGCCTCCGCTCAAAAAAATACCGACAGGCACATCAGATACGAGTCTATATTTAAAAGAGTCTATCAAAATCTGCTCAAGCTGTTCTGATATTTCGTCTTCTGAACCCTTTAGCTTATCCTGCTGATAATAGTCGATAATATCCCAGTATTTTACCTCTTCGATCTTGTTATTAGTAAAACATATATAATGGCCGGGTCTTACGCTTTTCGTGTTTTGAAAAATAGTTTTTGGGCTGGAAATAAAACCGTACATTAAATAAGTGGGCAAAGCGCTATAATCAAGTTCTTTTGAAAACCCGGGATGTTTATGCAGGGCTTTTAACTCCGAAGCAAACAAAAACAAATCGTTTTTGTGATAATAATAAAGAGGTTTTACGCCTGCTCTGTCTCTTATAAGATATAGTTTTTTTTCCCTGGAATCCCATATTGCAATTGCAAACATTCCAATAAACTTATGTATGCATTCTATGCCCCACTGCTCATAAGCCTTTACCAAGACCTCGGTATCCGAATTGCTTTTAAAACTGTAGCCTTTGTGGATAAGTTCCTGTCTTATTTCTTTAAAGTTATATATCTCTCCATTGTAAGTAACCCAGATTGTGCCTTTGTCATTGCTCATTGGCTGGTGGCCAAGTGTAGAAACATCCAAAATGGAAAGCCTTCGGTGTCCAAGCCCTATGTTGTTTTTTTCATCAATATATTCACCTTTATCATCAGGCCCCCTATGAGAGAGAGCATCTCTCATGGAAATTAAAACATTCCTGTCTACTTTATTATTACAGCTGCAAACTCCTACAATTCCGCACATTGTTATTATGTCCTATAAAAAATTTTAATGGTAAACAAAAGAAATGTTATTTTCAATTATTAGATATTTCAGTTAATTACTACTCCAAAATAAATAATAATTAAAAATGCGATTGGTATGATAAGTTTTTCAAACCATTAATTTATTTAATTATATCTTTTACTATAGATTATTTCTTATTATTATATATTAACTTTACTCTTATTTAAAAAAGCAATGTCAGCACACCCACCCATAATAATCATTGGAATGAGCAGATCCGGTACAGGAATGCTTGCTAAAATGCTCGAAGACTTAGGGCTTTTTATAGGAAAGTCCAAAGATAGAAACAATGAGGCTCTTTTCTTTATCGATCTAAATATGTGGCTTTTAGAACAGTCAAGCGGGGGCTTAGAAAACCCTAAGTCCATTAGATACCTCCTTGAAGATAGAGAAGTAAGAACTTTATTTGCAGACTTTGTTTGTCACACAATGAAAACTCCAAAGGTTATTTCATACTTAGGGTTTAAAAAATACTTAACTTACAGAACTCCTTTGAATCTAAATATACCCTGGGGATGGAAAGACCCCCGCAATACTTTTACTCTGCCCTTCTGGTTAGATATATTTCCAAATGCAAAGGTAATTCATATCTGCCGCCACGGCGTTGATGTAGCAAGCAGCTTACGAACAAGCCAAGATAAGGGTCTAGAGCGCTTGAGAATTAAGGACTCTATATATAAAAGTTTATACTGGTATTATCTGGCAAACAAATTCATCCCTAACAGAAAAAAGTTTGTTTACCTGCGCTGCTCTACCCTTGAAGATGGAATATCAATGTGGGAAGAATATTTAGAAGAAGCCAGGGGTCATGTAAGCAACCTGGGAAGCAACGCTACCGAAATAAAATACGAGGATCTTCTGCAGCAACCTATCGGAGAATTAAAAAAACTAACCAAATTCTGTGAACTAGGGGCAACAGACGATGATATTAATGTAGTTTCCAATCTTGGTAAAAAGTCCCGCGCTTATGCGTATAAAAACAGTACCGAACTAAAAGAATTTGCAGCACGCAGTGATATTAAAAATATATTAGAATCCATGGGATATTGAGCGTAAATTTAGGTTTATTGAGACTTGAAACTAGTTTGCAGATTTTTCAAAAAGATATTGGGATATATCGGCTGCTATTATTCTATAGCCATTTTTATTACTATGAGTTCCATAATTTTTCGGATACAACTGCTCATAACGAGTCCTGCCTCTTAAGGCATCAACTACACTTACAAAAGCAATATCGTTGTTATCTAAATGATTTATTACAAGTTTTCTTACTTCACTCTCGTTTGCTAAAAGCTCATCTATTATTTCAGCGCTAGGAAGTGAGCTGTTATTTCCAATAAAATCTGAATAAACGCTCTCTTTAGTAGGTATTAGTACGACTAGAAATTCCGTATTTTTTTCTTTACAAAGCATGTTCATTTTATCTATTAAGTCCAGGCTGATTCGCAGCCCTTCTCTTACAGACGCAAGGTTTAAATCCAATGCCCTAAGCCTTACAGCAGGCATAAAGCCTGTTTGTATATTATATTGCTTTTGTTCAAACATTATTATATCTTCGCCCTGATAGATTCTTCTTAGCTGTCTTAATTCATCCCCTATAACTGAACTGCTGATTATTCTATATACAATGCTGTTGCCCGGCAGGAAATGTCTCAGTTTATAACTAAATTTATCTACTTCGACTTCTTTGTTTTTTACTATTTCATCAGATTGAAAACCCGCCCTTCTTAGATGTTTCCAGTATTCATTGTTATATACAGATTTATAAGTATCCAGCAGGTCGTTTCCAAAATACAACCCTACCACCACTACAGATGGATCTAAATCAAAGGCCTTGTTCTTCAGTAAATAATAGTACTCTACAGGTCCGTATCCTGGCAGGGAAAGATTATAGGTTTTTTCCCCGGATAGTTTTTCAAGAAATGATGGCCAGGTGTCAGATGCCTTAGCGCTTATGCCATAAGTATGTGAATCCCCAATTGCGACAATATCGGCTCTATCCGGGACTGATCTGTTCCGGTAACCCCAACTGTCATGCCCGCCTGAGTTTGGCCCCAGTTTAAATCCCAAAATTTCATCTTCTATCTTCCTTGGCTTAAGGTAATCAACAGGGTCAAGAAATATTCTTGCTACCCCTTCTGCAAGAAGCAGTCCAAAGACAACCGAAATAAGAGTTAATATAAGTTTTGTTAAAAATTTATTTTTTTTGGTATTTTTAGTTGCCATGATTCGTCATCTATTATAACTACAATTTTGTTGATTATTAAGATATCTTGAGTAAATTAAACAGTTCAAAAGCAAATTACTAAATATTTACGATTTATTATTTCTCAGGATATTCTGTTTTACTTCTTATTAAATTTAGCGCCCCTTAATACACCTACTCCTTATATATGACCAATATTAAAGACATAACCAAAAAATTGTTTTTCAATGCTTCCTGGCTCTTTGGCGCAAAAACTGCGGCTGGTATTTTTTCGGCGATTCAGACTATAATCATTGCAAGAATTCTGGGAGTAAATGACTATGGTCTTCTTGTACTCATAATTGCCTACGTAGGGATTTTGTTTGTAATATTAGATTTTCAATTTTGGGAGACTGCTACTAAATATATTGGCGGCTTCTGGTCGGATGGTGACAGGCCAAGAACCGCATCAATGATTAAACTTTCCTACCTTGTAGATATCTCTAGCGGCATCATCGCATTTGCTATAGCCATTATAACTGCACAAATTGTAAACAAATATTTCATTAACTCTCCTGAGGCCGAACTACTGATTCGCCTATATGCAATAAGCCTTTTAATCGACACTACGAATTTCACTTCTGACGCTATTCTAAGAGTATTTGAAAAATTTAAACAAATATCTTTTATTGTGTCACTTACCAATCTTACAAGGCTTGCGCTAGTTTCGGCAGCGCTTTTTTCAGGTATGGGACTGAAAGAAGTATTGTATTCATATATAGCAGCAAGCATTCTGGGAATTGGCATAAGACTTGTTATAGTAAATATGACCCTAAATGAAAAAGGGCTGCATCGGTGGTGGAAAGCAAATATAGCTCTTATAAAAAACCAGTGGAAGGAAATAACGTGGTTTTTAGCAAACTCCAGCCTTACTAAAACATTCACACTTGCAAGTGACAACTATCTGGGAATTATGATGCTGGGTCATTTCTCAGGTACTGAAGCCACTGCTCTTTACAAAATTGCCAGAAATTGCACAACAATAATCAAACGTTTTATGGATCCGTTATACGAGGCTATCTATCCCGAGCTTGTAAAGATTTCAGGCCTGAAGAACCTGAATGATTTTAGCCATATAATTAAAGCTTCTACGAAAACTTTGATTAAAATCAGTATTCCTGTAGCAATAATACTACTCTTGTTTCCTGACGTAATCATAAATCTGATTTTCGGAAAACAATACTTGCCGGCTATAAATGCGCTTAGGATAGTTACCATTGGAGTCTTAGTATCACAGCTATCTTTTTGGATTGGCCCTGCCCTTCTTGCACTGGGAAGGCCAGGCCTGCGAACAATAATAAGAGGATGTACTACAGTTTTTTATGTAATACTGCTTTTAATACTTGTACCAAAGTACTCTTACAATGGCGCCGCCGTTGCGTTCCTTGGATACTCCATAGTAGTAACAGCAATTGCTTTTTACAACATCAGATATCAAATTAAAAAGTATCCAGATAAAAAACCTGGTTAAATTAGGAATATATGAACTATACAACTGGAGAAAGTCCAAATAAATAATCTACAGAATACCACCTTCTACGTACAACTTCCCGGCTCAATCCGGATGTGGTGACAGGCAGCGGTTCACCGACCAATGAGCTCATACGCCACATGCTGTTTGTCCTTCTGTTGACGCAAATATTTGATGTTGATCCTCGGCTTTATCTGGTTCTGATATTTATATTGCATTCCGCAACGTTTATCGTGCCGTTCAAGTTAACTGTACTTATTCGAGGGCTGGCAAAGGCTGCTACTGCGGTTATATTTGTAAACATAGCGTTGGTAGCGGCATGGCTCATACCAGCCGTTACGTCTCTTATAGCACTATCCTTCATCGCCACTTACTTGTATTCATTTATCGTTGGAGGGCGGCATTGGCTAAGAGAACGGGAATAAAGATAATTATTATAAAACTATAAAGAATAT
>SMWS01000152.1 GCA_004356685.1 Deltaproteobacteria bacterium | reverse complement strand
CACCCATGTTAATCCAGTATGGCGGTGAAAGATCTCCGGGAGAAAAACTGAAAAAGGTATAACGGTAAAAAATAAGTGATATCATCCATATATAAAGCATACCGCCCCAGAGCCACATACAGAGTGCTAAAAAGTTCATCTGCAATTTAAAAGGTTGTTCCAGGTCTGCGGCAATTAAAGAGCTAAGTACTGCAATAGACTGTGAGGCAACTACAGCTAAGAGCCAGGCACCAGAGATCCCTTCTGCTAAAGTAGGTTTGTTTTCTTTTACTGTAAAACCGGTGAAGATTGTGTAGTTTAATATTACCCAAAGAACCAATCCAATAATCCATAATACAAAAGCTGCAGAGTAATTCTCAAAAATCATTATAAACTGGCTGCCAAGAATACAGGAACCGGCAACCACAGTAAAGAATCCCGGACCTCTTTTGTGATCTATCATATCCCTTGCAAACTCGTTTATGATAGAAGAGGATTCTTAAAATGCTTAACAACCATAACGAAAGATAAAACCATACATTTAACCAGAATAATACAATTGCAATAAAATTCATTTCAAGCAGGAAGCAGGAAATGGATATTATTCCGGTTGACATAACCATTGCGAAATATGCAGGAGGTAAAACTTTTACAAGCTCTTTCACTCTTAATAAAAAGTGATCTCCTGATAAGTTGTGAATGCTATTTTGTATCATAATTTATGGATATAAATTAGTGATTAAAGAGGGGATATTCAAAAAAATAAATTATTAGTATTTTATTTTTATCTATCAGATATTAATACTACATCTTGTTCACCAAGATGAAGGTTCTAAATACATTTGCTGAAGCTGAACTTCAGCTTACGGGGCTGGTTTGGAAGATAATTAGCCTGCCAATCCTCTGCAACACCTGTATGCGCTTTTTATGGTTTTGTTGCGTTTTATTTTGTATGTTAATATTGAAGTGGTGATTTTATACGAAACCTAATGCGTGTGTTAAAAATCCTTAATAATAAAATTAGTAAGATTATTATATGAATGAGAAACATCTAAATTCAGAAGATCCTATGAAAAGATTTGTAGAAAAAGAGACTGAAATTGAGGAGATGTCTCCAATGAATCCTCCTGAAGCATTTGCTCCATCTACAGTCGAACATATTGATTATAAAGATATGGCTCCATTTCTACAAAAATTAATGGATGAGCATAAGGTGTTCACAACAGTTCTGGATAATTTTGAATCAGCATTGATTAGCTGGAAGAAAAACGGCTGGAATTTTAACGATGAAATTAATAAAAAATTTAATGAGTTATTTTCTTTTCTTGATAAGAATACTCCCGGACATAATAAAAAAGAGGAGAAACTATTATTTCCTACCCTTCACAGCAGGCTATTGCAAACAGGTGAACATAGTAAAGGAGATGAACCCAAAACTGCAGTTGATATTATTGAGGATGAACACATTAAGGTGGCGCAGCTTGGTACTTTGTGTTTAAATTTTTTAGGATTGGGATCAAGATTAGAAGATAAAAAATCCCGTGAAATTGTTTTTGAACTTGCTTATGAACAGGGAAAAACAATTGTTGAAACTATGCGGCTTCATATTTTCAGGGAGGATGAAACACTCTTTCCCCTTGCTATGAAACTTATCTCAAAAGAAAAATTAAAAGAGATGGGAAGTTCATCAATATAATTTCTTTAACTTACTCAATTTGTCCGGTCGTTTGGTTAAACCGTTTTCTATTTTCATATTCATCTCTTTGTCACCCGACTAAAGTCGGGTGTTAATATAATGTTAACACCTAACTTCAGTTAGGTGAAGTTTAAGTAAAACCAACCACTACCCTAGCTAGCCCGATAATTGCTTCATAATTTTCAACTCCCTTATTGATTTAGTAGTATCATTTTAGTATTATAGTGTATGCCAAGAAAAATACGAGAATTGATTAAAGATTTAGAAAAAGCTGGTTTTATCAATCGTGGTGGTAAAGGAAGCCATAGAAATTATATACACCCATCTGGTGCAGTTCTAACAATTTCCGGAAAACCTGGAGATGATGCCAAACATTATCAAGAAAAAATAATTAAACAAAAAATTCAGGAAGTAACAAAATGAGAGAGAAAGACAAATATTTAAAAATAGTAGAATGGTCAGCGGAAGACAATTATTATGTTGGGTCAATTCCAGGATGGATTGGCAAATGCTGTCATGGTGACGATGAATTGAAAGTTTATCAAGAACTTTCTAAAATTCTTAATGAGTGGATCGAAATTTATAAAAAAGACAAACGTCCATTACCGCATCCTACTAGTAAAAAGTATTCTGGAAAATTTGTTTTACGTACGGGTCCGGAATTACATCAAGCTCTTGCTCTTAAAGCGTTAAATGAGGGTGAAAGTCTGAATAAGTATTTAGTGAAAAGATTAAAATCAGTTGTTTCGGGCTAACGATTGTAGAAGCTGATGGTTATATCCAGCAGTTAGCCTGAAAATATTTGGAGGATTGTTTGGATACAGCAGAAGAAATTTTAAACCTTCTGTAATTCCAAAAGGTGTTCTTTATATGATAGTTCTTTTTTATATGTACGAAATAACCAGGCAATTGTAATGAGAAGAACCATAACCCGTACTGACCAAATAAACCACATTGAAGGCGGTGTACTAATCAATTCAGCCATTAAAGGAGCATTGAACCAATAGTATAGATTCAATGCTGCAGCACCAAAAAGTCCGGTTAGTTTATTGGTTGTCGCTTTAATAAAGGATTCAATCAAGAAAAATATTCCTGCACTAACCACACTGAATAAGGCAAATTGCAGATACATCGATATTGCAGAAATAGCCGGCGGATCGGGAAGGGTGTAAAAAGCTATAATAAAACCCGGAAACATACCGGCAAAAAATTTACGGGGAGCTTTGAAATAACTATCATCATCATATAAATCAGCCAGGTATGCACCATTTGGATTGTTATCTATACAATTCTTAGTGCAACTAACACATTGTTCACAATGAGAATTTCGTATCATAAAAAATGGTGTCTGTCCATAAATGCGTTCCACCGGAAGAACCGGGCAAATGCTATTACAGAAACCACTTTTCCCTTTATAAAAAATACCCATTACAAACGCAAGGGCAGCCACAGTCAGTATGAATAAGGCAAGTGCCGGTCCATCGGTATTGAACAATAATTTGCGGGCTGGAACAATGATCAAGAATAAGCTTATGCTAATTAAATAATAATTTTTATCAAGCCATTTTGGCAAGCTTAAATCACGGTTAAATTTAAAGGAAATCGTGATCTGGTTAAGAGTTGCTAACGGACAGATATTTCGCCACAAACCTAATGCTAATAAAAAAACGAGTGGAAGGACGGGAATGATTACCCGCCAGAACAGAAATAACGTCCTATCCGAGTACACAAATAATGAAACGCAAAGTGCAATTACCACAGCGACAGCAAAGAACTGAATTCCTTTCCAGACGCCGGGTGAAATTTTTTGTTCTAGTTCCGTATAAACCGGAAATTTTTTATCAGAATTTTGCAAATACTTTTTCACCTTTGATGTTAGGGATTAATGTTTTTTTTTGATGAGTAAAGTCCTATTTACCGATAATTACAGTTCTATTTATTCATGTTTTCTTTAACTCTGGAAAGAACATAATCTACAACTGCTTTAACCTCGTTAGGTTTTAATCCAGGATTAGGCATAGGTGGATAATTCGGATCGATTTTAGAGGGATTTCTAATATAAGCGATTAACTCTTTTTCTTTACCAAAATATTTTGGGACAACTTCGTTGTGCGGCGGACCAACAAGTTTTACATCAAACTTATGGCAGGCGGCACATCTGACCTGGTAAATTTCTTCCCCATTTAATTCCACCGGACCGCCTTCTCCTTTCAGATCTGCTAATATCTCATCGTACTGAACAGCGAGAATTGCCGAAGAAACTTTCGTAGAATTACTTATCACCAACTGATCACTAATAATTATGGTTAGAACCATAAAGAGTAAACTGAAAAATAATAACGCAGTAAATTTGGTGCTGAACCTGGCAAATATCACATACAAAAAATTATAAGCGAGGAAGAGTAAAAATAATCCGATAATAATATATGCAAATACTCCGCCTGATAATGATGTCCCCGGAATGATTATCAGGTTAGCGAAAAAAAGTAATGGTAAAATTATAGTTGCTGTAAAAGTAATTTTTAGTGCTTTTGCTTTCGCAAACTCACCGTAATTTTTATCCAGTTTTCCTTTTCCGCCATCGAGATAAAATAATCCGAACAGTATTGCACCGCCGGTTATTGCAAATGCGGAAACCAATAAGAACAAAAACCTTATTATAACAATTGAACTAAAAAGAGAACTAATTATTCCTTCCGGCTTCCAGTGATCATAAAATACTGCGACTGACATACCTGCTGAGAAAAACCAAAGGGCAAAGAAAAGGAAAACAATACCAATTTTACCTGAATTCAGATCAACATTGCCCAAATATTTAAATGAATTTCGATAATCGTAAACGAAATTAAAAGCGATGACAAATAGTATAAATGAAATACCAAGATAAATTAAATTTGAATTTTCGCTCGACTGAAATAATTGAGAGAAAATTAATATAGCAGTTAAAAGAGGTACAAGCCCTAAAATAAATCCAACGTTTTTATTTATTGTAACGAGTTCAACTATATCCTGGGAAAACTTTCTGCAATTTTCATCAAGATCAATTTTTTCTTTCTTTTTGTAATAAACAGATAAAACCGTCCCGCCAAATACTGCACTGATAAATGGAATGAATAAAAACAGTATCAGGATAAGCATATAGTGCAGCAACTGAATATGTTCAGCAGACTGGGGTAAAGCTATGTCTTTCAAAAACTCCATTTATATTCTCATAATTAAAATTTAGATAATTAGTTTATCAATTGATATTACTACAACTACTAATAAGGCAAATAAGTTTATATCTCTAAAAGCAAATTTGAATGAAATATTTTCTACCTCGCGGCTCAATAGTTTTGATGCATTCCAGGTTAACCAAACCCCGCCGATAAAAAGCGAGTAATAAACAAATGGAAATTCAACAAGATTGAAGAACGGTATTAAAAGTCCTGTAACAACAGTTGCAACCATCCAGACAAAGATTATTCTTGACAGCTGGTTTCTGCTAAAATATTTTGTAATTGTTGGAAATCCGGCTTGCCTGTATTGCTGATCAAGTGACATTAGCAATAACCAAAAATGAGGTACCTGCCAGATGAAGAAGAAGAAAGAAATTATTAATATCTCTTTATCAAATATACCGCCGCCTGCAGCTACCCAGCCAACCACAGGAGGAATAGCACCCACCAACGAGCCAGGGAGTATTGCAAAAGAACTTACTCTCTTAAGTGGTGTATAAAAACCATTATACCATATCAGGTTCAATAGTGCCAACCCAAGTGCCAACTTACCAGGTCCAAAATAGAGAATAACTGAACCGGAGATAAGAAGAATTGCAGCCAAAATTGATGCCGATTTTACAGACACTTTACCGGATGGTATTGGTCTTTGTTTTGTCCTTTTCATTAAAGCATCGGTGCGGCGTTCCTGAATATGGTTAATAACAGCAGAACCGCAAGCTAATAAGAGAATTCCAATAACCACATCAACAAATGCACTGTTAAGCTCAGCTGCAAAAGCTATAAACCCAACAGCCGTTGTTAAGGTTACGAATATTGTAATTTTGATCTTCGTAAGGTCAAACAATATTTTAATTTTTTCTTTCAATAGGAGAACACGATATTAATTTTGATTTTCACTTTCAAATAATTCAGTTTCGTCTTCATCGTTATCATTTAATTCTGCATTATTGTCCGGTTTATTATCATTACCTGCATTAAGCCAATTTTCAAAATCCGCTTCACTCATTACAACCACTTTAGACAGCATTGCAGAATGATTTAATCCACAATACTCTGCACAAAATATATCGTACACTTCAATAT
>SMWS01000151.1 GCA_004356685.1 Deltaproteobacteria bacterium | reverse complement strand
CATTTAAGGCCAAAGAACAAAATACACGATTTTGATAAGATATGTTTGGATAATAATATACAACACAGACTGACAAGATTTAGACACCCCTGGACAAATGGGCGAGTGGAGGTGTTTTGCAGGGTACTGAAAGACCATACAACAAAAGCTTATCATTATGACAGTATAGAGCAGTTAAAACACCATATTATGTCATTTTTACTATTGTATAACTACCAAAAAAAACTTAAATCATTAAACTATAAAACACCTTATGATATAATTGTTGATAATTACAATATTAAACCCTATCTTTTTAAGAATATCCCTACCAATAAGTTCGTGGGACTAAACATTTAACTAATAATTTCCCGTAGCTTATTACTATGGGAACATTTCTGTAAGTTTAAAATAATTTTTGAAAATAATAGATAAAACATGACTGCATATTAAATCCATTAATGCAGTGAGGTAATACTTTCTATCAGGGTGTCTTCATCTAGTTTTTAAGGAGTGTATATATAGGTATTGAATAGTTAAACAAGTTATAGTATATGTAATAATTAAGGAATGAAGTGGCAGACAATTAAAGTTATACATTATAAAATTTTCGATGATTATGAGGGAGATTATAATTATGTTAAAAAGTCTTTTGCAATTTATTGCAATTTTTATGATTTGCTTCATGTTTTCCCCAAACTTTTCCTATACCGAGGAGACAGCAGATACCTCATCGTTTATAAGATCCCATACAAGCGGGGGTGTTAATATAAGATTGAGGGATGAGTATTGGAGCACATTTGAAAGACAGGGGACACCAACTGATAATTCATATAATTTCTTTTTGATTAGGGCTAGAGCGTTTGTAGACTTTAAATTTGATAACCTTATGTTCCATGTTATGGGACAGGGTGTAAAAGCATTTGATCTTCCCAATGACTCACCTTTTGGTCCAGGCGGTCTGTACTTTGGCGCAAGTGGTAATGATACTGGTCCGGGTAATTTCCAGATAGGTGAGGCATTTATAAGCTATAAAGACCCGGGGGGCGTTTATCTTAAAGGTGGAAGAATTCCTATAAGAGACGGAGCAGAAGTATTATATAAAGATGCTAAGAAACTAAACTGGGTAATTAAAAAAAGACTTGCTGAAAGATTAATAGGCACCTGGGACTGGACTAATATAGGCAGAAGATTTGATGGTGGTACAGCAGGTTATTCTAACGATAGTATTGATGTTAATCTTTTTGGTTCATATGTAACATTCGGTGGATTTGATTTTGATGACGGTCTTTGGAAGGATCTGGACGATGTAGTGATAGGGGGAGGGTCTCTTACACTTAAAAAAGACTTTATACTTCCAAATACACAGTTTAAGATTTTTAATTACTATTATTATGATGATAGAAACCCGGCAATCGCCCGAGCAGGCGACGATATAAAGATAAATACAATAGGGGCAAACATTGCAGGAGCATATGAAGTAGGCTCTGGTGAGCTTGATCTGCTGTTGTGGATAGCATTTCAGTTCGGAGATTTTGGTGATTTGGATCAACAGGCTTTTGCGTTTATAGGGGAAGTTGGTTATCAGTTCTTAAATGTTCCATTAAACCCATGGCTTAGGCTGGGGTTTGCTTATGCATCTGGAGATGATGATCCGAATGACGGGGACAACGGGACGTTTTTTAATATGGTTCCTACAAATCACAAGTGGTATGGGTCTATGGATGCAAATGCATTTAGCAACTTAGCAGATGCGTATTTTCAATTATTCTTAAAACTTCATTGTAAAGTAGGCTTATCTGTAGACGGGCATCTGTTTTGGCTTGCATCTGATGACGAAGTTTGGATAGGTGGCTCCGGACCATTTAATAACTCTGTGTTTGGGTATGCGTTCAGAAATCCTATAGAGGGCAATAATATAGAGAAAGACCTTGGTGGAGAGATAGATGTAGCAATGACTTTTAATGCGCTTGATTTCCTGACGTTTTATATTGGTTACTCGCATTTTTTTGGCTCGGACGGAGTAGAAGTAGTGTTTGATAAAGAAGATCAGATGGACTGGTTCTACACACAGGCTACTATTCATTTTAATGTTGGTAAATAATAACCAGTTTCACTAAATATGTATTGTAAGTTTTAGTAAAAATGTAGTAAAATAAAGAATAATGTTAATATTTTGGCACTTTTATTGCCGTTAAATAGGTAGTTACTTCATTAGGTTGTTTTGAATAAAGATAACAATTACGGAGGTTTTTAAGAGTGTATCTTCAATAATCATATAATGAATTGATAAATACCTTGAACATACTAGGGTTTGAATCAATTTATCTAGATAATACAGTAGAGAATTACGCGTTTCACGGATCATAGTATAATAGTTTAGCGTAATGTTTAAAAGGTTTACAAGCACTTTAAGCGTGTACAAAATTATGCGAATTTTTGGACACGCAAAATTCCCTGAAATAAGGCACTGTTTGAGGTGTTATTTTTGTAGTCTATCAAAGTTGTCAGATGGTAGCAGAGAAGAAAACTCTTCAAGACATAATAGGAGGAAGAATTGTTCTTCAAAGTTATTTATATACAGATACCTGAAAGTCATATAAGGGTTTAAATAAGCAGGGTTATCATCACGAAACAATAGATCATGGTAAAGAGGAATATGTAAAAGAAAAAAAGGGAAAGAAATACATATGAATGGTATAGAAGGATTCTGGGGTTGTCTAAAAGAACATCTTCTTAAGCATCATGGCGTATCTAAATATAATCTTATATACTATGTAAAGGAACAAGAATTCAGATTTAATAACAGACATTTGAGTACAGAAGAATTTGTATTAAAATTAATCTCGGTTTTATTAAATTTTAGTTCCCGAAACGCGTAATGCCCTATAGCAATATACAAAGAATTATAATAACAAACTAATAAATAGATAATAAATAATTAGTTATGAGTAAACCTGTTGATAAGGAATTAATATCCGGATTTGTTTCTGAAGTAAAAAGCTATATATCTCAAATAGAGACTGTTCTAGAAACATTTAAGCACAGTTCTAAAAGGGTAGAAAGTATTGAAGAAGTGCACCGTTTTATACAAAATCTTAGAGGTGCTTCATCAAAGATTGGTGTTACAGAACTGAGTGATATATCTTATTATATTGAGAAGATCTTGGAAGATATTGATTCAACTAAAATAGATTTTACCGATGAAGCCCTATTGTTTCTAAGAAATGCTGTGGATTATATCAAAAAATTTTTAGAGAATCTTCCTGAGGGAGATATTGATTTCCAATCAATTCTGAATGATGTTAGAAAGTCATATAACAAACTCACCAATCAACCCGAAATTATGGAAAATTCATCTGATATTGAGTTAGAAGAGACAGAATTAACGGAGCTAAAAGAAAAATCTAAAAGCAAAAAGACTGAGAGTAAAAAAACAGTTGGCAGTGGCAATATAATATTAAAACAATCTTTAAAGCTTATAGGTAGTCTGTCTGATGCAGTTGAGAGTTTGAGTTATTCTACAGATAACGATGAGTTATTTAATACGTTAAACAAAAATATATATGAAATAAGGAACTATTTACAAAAATTCCAGTTTAATGCATTCAATAAAGACATCCAAATAGCATATTCTGTTTTAAGCGTAAACAGTGTTTTATTACAAATTATTAAAGATATAAAAGAATCAGGGTCAGAGGAAGATTTTAGCAATTCAAAATCTGTTGCGATTAAGCTGATTAATAGACTTGGGGAGTTGATGAACAAAACAGAAGAAGCTAAATTTGATATAAAACTCCAAAAGTTGTTAAATGAATATGACAACGTTAAATCTATAACTACAAGAGAGGATGATTCTTATAGTTCTTTAATAATTAAACCCAGACAATTTGAAAGTACATTGAATGAGCAGAGCGGAGACTTCCCACCAGAATTGCTAAATGATTTTCTAAAGGAAACCCTTCAGAACTCTATTGAAATATCTGATATTCTTGAGAATTATCCAAAATCGCCCGATAAAATCAAGTCTATTTTTACTATCAAGACTATGATTCATAAAATCAAGAGTGCTACGGGAATGTTTAGTTTTCATACCAAGTCTGAAAATAATGATAAGTATTATTATATATACCGGCTATCGGATTTAATGAGTAATTTGGTGAATTTGATTTTTGACGCTGCTACAGAACTTAATGATCAACAATATCAGCTCATGCATAATAGTTCACAATACCTAACCCAGTTATGTAAAGACCAGAATAACGAGCTATTTCATCAAACATTTGTTGATATAAAACATGAATTCTTCGATGTAATAAATAGTAGTGATAATCTAAATATTGAATCTAAAGAAACCTCTTTGAGTAATGAATCTGAATTAGAGTCAAGTATGGATTTCTCAGAAGCAAAGAGCAAAATATCTGATGAGCTTTACGAGGTTTTTAAGGTTGAGGCAAGAGAACATCTCAGTATTATGAAAACTCGTTTAGAAGAGCTTGTATCCGAAAGTGATAATCATTTGGCATTACAGGACATTCGAAGAGGAGCGCATATTTTTAAAGGTGCTACCAGCATGATAGGCCTGCAAGCAGTATCGGAATTGTCCTATGAAATGGAAAATGTGTTAGATCAGATAGTTGATAATAATATAGTCCTCGATCCTGAATTAATAAATATATTAATGTTAACATCTGAAGTGTTGGAAAAAATTATCTCAGAAAATATTGATAATTCTTTACAAAAAGAAATAGTGAAATTAAAAAAACAATATAAAGACATAAAATCATTTGTGGATGTATCTGTAGGAGCAGATGAAAGTGATAGAGGCCCGGTTGAACACACAAGTGAATCAGAATACCGGGATATAAATACACAAGAAAAAGATATTACAGCTGTATCCAGCAAATCGAGTTCTTCAATAGATGCTCTAGTTTCTTCCAAACCTTCTTCGGATATTCCTCCAGAACTTTTGGAGGTATTTCTAGTGGAAGCTAACAAACATTTACAAAGTATGGGACAGTGTCTCAACCGAATTACTCAGGACTTAAAGGATAAGAATTCCCTGCAGGAAGTTAGAAGAAGCGTGCATACAATTAAAGGCGCCGCAGGAATGGTTGGCTTTGACACTGTTTCAAAAATTTCTCATAGAATGGAAGATATGCTGGATAAGCTATATGAAGGGACGATGAATTTAGACAATAATATTCTAGATTTATTGTTTAAAACATCTGATCTTCTAGAAAATATAATAAATGATAAGATAGACGATGATGATTTAAATAAGCTTCTTCCTGATATTTATGCTAATTTCGATTTGTTGTTGGAAGAGGAGGTTAAATATGAGGTTGGTATTGCTCAATCTGTTGATAACGTTTCTGATTTTAAGCAAGAAGAACTATTTGTTGGTTTGGATTCGGGTGGAATCTTTGATATGGATAACAAGTCCAAGACTGGAACTCAACAAACCGAACAGGTTTTAAGAAAGCCAGGAGAATTTGTAAGAATACCTATTGAGAGATTAGACGAGTTAGTAAATCTCGTTAGTGAACTTGTAGTAAACAGGTCTGCTTTTGAGCAGCATTTTAGCAGGTTTGTGCAAGAGCTTGCCAAATTGTCTTCCAGTCTTGATAGGTTGAGAAGAGTAACATCAATTCTGAAAACCCAGTATGAAGCAATAATGCTTGGAGGCAAGTTGCCCCCAGTTTCCGAAACTGGCAAGTTTGAAGCCGTTGAAATACAAGCTTTGAATCAACAAACCCATGAATTTGATGAATTAGAATTTGACAGGTATACAGAATTTCATCAACATGCACGTGAATTATCTGAATCTACCTCTGATATAAGAGCTGTTGGTTCTCAGATGAGAGATCTAACAGGTGATTTTTATAGTTATCTTAACAGACAACAGAGAATCACTTCTGAAGTCCAAGATAAGTTCATGAGACTTCGAATGGCACCACTACTTGCAACGCTTGCTACAAGACTTCACAGGGCAGTCAAGGTTACGGCTTCACAACAAAACAAAAAGGTGCAATTGAGTATACATGGTGAAGATGTAGAACTGGACATAACGGTGATTGAAGAAATGTCCAATCCGCTTCTTCATATTATAAGAAATTCGGTTGACCATGGTGTAGAACTTCCTGAGCACAGAAAAGCATTAAATAAGAATGAGGTTGGCACTATATCACTCAGGGCATATTATGAAGGAACTCAGGTGGTAATACAAATAGGGGATGATGGAGCAGGACTTGTGCCAGAAGTGCTTCGTACGGCAGCTGTCAGGGGTGGGTTTGTCGCTGAAGCAGATTCATATAGACTGTCAGATGAGGATTTAAATAAACTAATTTTCCTCCCTGGTTTTACATCAGCAACAGAGATAAGTGAGATATCTGGGCGTGGCGTGGGAAT
>SMWS01000150.1 GCA_004356685.1 Deltaproteobacteria bacterium | reverse complement strand
TCTTTTTCTCTAAGCGATGACTTTATCTTCTCCTCGGTGTTCTTCCGCTCCGTGATGTCCTCCAAAACTTCCATGACTCCGAAAACGTTTCCATCGGGGTTTTTTAAAGGTACAAATCGAACTTTCTCCCAGATTTTCGCTTTGCTGGTAGTAGCTTCATACAGAGCTTCGTGATCGCTAATATGTCCTTCAAGGGCATTCTCTATTGAAGGAATAAAGCTCTTATCCTTTAATTTAGTCAAATCCAGTCCAATGATTTTTTCGTAGGAAGATTGATATATTTGAACCATTTTTTCGTTGCAATGGGTTATCTTAAGGTTTTTATCAATAATACACACTCCAACAGGAGATTGATCAAATAAGATACGATAACGTTCTTCCGATTCCCTAAGAGCTTCTGCCTGCTGGGCATTGTTTATTGCTGTTTCAATTTGACTTGCTACAATTTCCAGAAGTTTGATTTCTTCTTCATCGAAAGCATTTTTTTTAGGTGAGGTTATGTTTATACAGCCGACAGTTTTATCCTCTATTTTTAAAGGTACTGATAAATAACACTTTATTCCTACTTTTTTCCCGGCAGGACCAATATTCTTGTCCTTATCCACATCTGGACAATATTTTGGTTTTCCTTCAATAATAGTGGCCCATGTAAATCCTTTGGGATATGGAATTATCTTCACACGCTCTGCAAACCATTTAGGGTGACCTCGGTGTGCCACCATTACTGCTATATCATCTTCGGCCATATGTATTGCCACATGTTTTACGATGTCTATCTTTTTAATCATTGCCTCCACGGCATTTTCAAAGACTTCTTGGAGATTGATAGATTGGTGGACACTTCTAGCTATACTACTAACGATTTCTTCATATCTGTTCTTTTTGGATAATTCACTATATAAGTTTGCCCTAGCTATTGCTGCCGCAATCTGCATTCCGATTGAAGTAAGTAAATGCACTTGTGTTTCGCTAAATTTGTATTCCTTATAGGATGCTATCCAAAATACTCCTATCGTTTTATCTTCAATAGCTATTGGTATTCCCAACAAACTCCGAAATCCAAGTGCCCTGCCTGCACTACCCATATCAGGTTCATCATTAGCATTTGTAATGTTACAAATGTTACCGGAATTTATAACTTTCCAGGTTACACCTTTTGGGTAAGGTATTTTTGCGGCTTTATTGATATAATCTTTGGGATAATTTCTGTAGTCCACAAGCACCGCTTCTTTCTTAGCTTCATCTACCAGATAAATGCCGGCTATGTCTACATATTCAGGTTCAATAACACTATCTAATGCAATTTTGTATATATCCTTAAGGTTATGGGATTGGTTCACCGCCTGAGTTATACGATTCAGTGTCCTGAGTTCATCTTCAACCTGTTTGCGCTTGGTGATGTCATGTGCAAGTACCATCTCGGCATCCCTTCCTGCGAAGTTAATTGTGTGAGAGATAATTTCTACATCGAGGATACTCCCATCCTTCTTTTTGTGCTTCCAATTACCCGCTACATCTAGTCCCTCAGTTACGTTTGATATATTGTCGTTAAGTCTCGGAATATCTTTGGATGGTCGAATGTCTTTAAGAGTCATTTCAAGGAATTCTTTCCGAGAGTATCCGTAGCTGTGAATTGCAGCATTGTTTACAGCAAGGAAACATAGAGTTTCAAGGTCATATATCCACATAGATGTGGGATTGTTGTCGAAAAATATACTGCTTATTTCCTCAAATTTATGTGGTACCCCATGCCTTATTATCATAATTTTTTGTTAAATTATGTTTTAATACTTTATCTATTATATAAATCAGCGCTTCATCTATATAAAATTATATGCAAATTCTGTGCCTTTATAATTATAACTATGTTTTTGTATTTTAATTAGATACTCCGATGAAATATAGGTTGCTATAAATCTATTTTGATATGACAACTAACTCTGTTTAGAAATAAATAATCAACAATAATTAAAAATGAATTATGACCCCTTTTTTAGTGTATATGTTGACTTAATAAAGCGTGTTCTAACATGAGCTTGATATATGGATATATAAAGGGAATGAACAAGAGTAATTAAAAAAATATAGTATCAAAATGGGACGCATATAGAGGAAAGGGTCAAGAGAGGATAGAGAAACTCCTGAGTAAAAGCGGGCATTTAAATTTGTATTTAATAGCGCGTGAAAAATGCTAAATAATAGTATCCGTAGCCATTTACCAATTTGCTATGTTTTCGTACCAAGTTCTTTAACAGCTTGCTCACTCTGTTCTGCCATTTTACCCACAGGGAAAAAGAATAGATATTGTCCGCTATCCTTTAATACATCTAATGTGCGTGAAGTGATTTTATCGAAAAACTGAACTGAATTGCCATCAGTTATAAGCGCCCAGTTCTGAGGCTTTTTTAAAACCTCTGGCATCTTCTCTTTTAAAAACTTAAAAACATTTCTAAAGCCCTGAATGGAAATCCCCTTTTTATTGAGTGTAACAAGCCATCGGAGAATTATTATATCTTCAACAGAGTAGAGTCTAGATACACCCCTACCCTGCGAACTCCTTATGCTGGGCACTACAAGTCCTGTATTTTCATAATAGTAAAGCTGATCGTACGTAAGTTTAATGCCTTCAAGAGAGTCTATTAATTTAACAACCTGTTTGCTTCCCAAGCCGTTTATAACCTTTGTTTTAGGATGTTGCTGTGATTTGCTTTTTTGCTTTTTTCCAGACATATGACTGTTTCGGTAATAATTTTAATAGTATAGTAACTTATGCTTAATAAATAAATATTGTTAGAATATAATAACTTACAAATTCGCAATAGACTGATATAATGAAACAACTTTTTTACTTTATTATAAATACTATATGAAATTTGGAGCCCACGTATCAATTGCAGCAGGAATTTATAAAGCACCAGAACGCGCCAGTAGTTTTGGTTGTGAGTGCTTTCAGATGTTTACCCGCTCCCCCCGAGGCGGAAATCCGCCGAAGCTGGATAAGGAGACCGTAGATACTTTTATTGAGAATTGTGAAAAATACAAACTTTCTGATTACTACGTTCATACCCCTTATTTTATCAACTTTGCATCTGAAAAATCAGATATAAGAGAATCATCAATAAGAATAGTAAAAGAAGAGCTGGAGAGATCTGATTTATTAAGAGTTAAATATATCATGACACATCTTGGAAGTTCAAAAGGTATAGACAGATCACTGGCTTTAAAAAGAGTCGCAGACGGGATTAAAGAGATCCTGGATAAAACTAATACTAAGACTGAGATGCTTCTAGAAAATTCTGCGGGACAGGGAGAAACCATCGGAGAAAAATTCGAAGAGCTTGCCGAAATACTAGACCATGTAGATAATAATGATCTGGGTATTTGTATAGATACAGCTCACCTGTTTGCCGCCGGATATGATTTAAGGACAGAAAAAGCTCTTAATGATTTACTTTCCGAGTTTAACAAAATAGTTGGTATAGATAGAATTAGGCTTATACATGGTAATGATTCAAAAGTAGGACTGGCCGAAAAAAAGGACCGCCATGAACATATAGGAAAAGGCAAAATAGGCATAGAGGGGTTTGAATCTATAGTCTGTAACAAACATCTAACAGATCTGGATATGATAGTAGAAACTCCACCTGAAGGCGTTGAAATTGATATTAAGACTTTAAAAAAACTTAGAAAGAATTAAAACTATCCGGGGGTATATAGAACATGAAATCACTATCAGTTATAGCTTTGATAATATCAACAGTTGCATTTTCTATCTCTATATCAGTAGGATATTTACACCTTTATAATGTAAGACAGATTAGCGAAATTAGAGTTCAACAAAAAGCAGCTTCTGAAGATATACTGAAAATTCAACAACAGCTTGCAAAATCCTGGGATAAGGATAGCAAAGACGAGCATGGTTACCATGGGCATGGAAATGAGAAATCCGAAAATGAGGAGCAGTGGCCTAAATTTCACGATGCCGTAGGAGTTATTAAGATTATAACCCAAGAACGAGTAATCGTAGATCAACAAGAAATGCCAGGCTTTATGAAAGCCATGATCATGAGCTATAAAGTGGAAAATCCAGAGCAACTCAAAAATTTAAAAGAAAACCAAAAAGTAAAACTAAAACTTAAAGAAACTGCTACTGAGCTTACCGTTACAGAAATCAGTAGTTCGAACTAAAAAAATATGCCAAATCTAATAATTTAGTTCCTTATCTTTCCAATACTTAGATCCGGCAAGACTTGTGCTAAGAGCTATTCCATTCTTAGTAATCTGATAAATTACAATGTCTGACTGGAAATCAGTCTCTACTCCCACAGAACCGCCCTTACTTCCTGCCTTGGCAGCCGCATCACCGGAAAGAGTAAGATCCCAGCCAAAGTTTATGAATTTATAAAGAACTGCCGGACTGTTAAAAATTATAATCTCTCTAAAATCCTTAATACCTATTCCAAGAGCAAGTCCGGCTTCTGCCATCTTCATATAAGTCTGAGTTCCATTTTGATTATCAATTATTGTGCCGTAACCTCCACCCCCGCCAACAAATAGTATCTGAGCATTAATATTGCTAAAAACTCCATAACCTGCTGCATTTTCAATTAGTTTTTGAGTATGCGGTTTTTCTCTGTACAACTGAGATAGCGCGTCATTTTTCATATTCAATACAAATTCCCGTTTTTGAACAGGGTTATATCCCTTAGGTCCAATACACCCCGCAGTTAATATTAGAAGTGCTATTAAACCAGTAGTGAAATTTCTTTTTTTCATTTTTTCCTCCAGCAAATTAACATATGAAGAAACGCAATATGTGGTATGTCACTTATATATGCCTACAATACTTAGAAATAATATAGCATGTAAGTCTGAGATAACAAACAATTTAATTAGTTAAAAATAAAAAAGTCTGCAGCAAAAAAATAGGTTATTTACAAGAATAAAATCCTGCTTAGAAATGTTATTAATTATTCTTTAGATCTTTTATAAACTTCAGTAGGATCATTTGTTACATGAACAACCCCATTGTTATCAACCCAGCTAATTACTTTGTTGTTGGTAAGGGTACCTTTTACGGTCTGCGTTTCATCAATAGCAGCAGAGTCAACAATTGAACCATCTGGATCAACACTAAGACCAGTAGAACTGCTAAAACCTATTTCAAACTTTTGTTGTTTCTCTCTACTCTTTTGAATATCCGCTTCTATCTTCTTGTTAATCTCTATATTATCACTACTAGTCCCACTATTATCTTTATACCCTTTGGTTATCGAACTCCTCTTTTTTCCCAAAGACGAATTTTCAAAGTTATCTATATTTTCAGATGGCCTTTTCCAGTACCATTTATATTCGGTTTTAATGGGTTCCTCTTTAATATTATTTTCTACTTCGCCGGTTTCTTGAGTTAAGACAGATTCAATACCTGCAAAAGTAAAAACTAACAATAAAATAACAACTGATATCCTCATTATCTTTACTCCGCCATTTAATTTTATAAATAAGTAGTTTAATACGTAAAGAGTCTAAAATCTACCCTGATAAGTTATTGTAATATTTCGGGAAAGAATACATCTATGTTTGTACCTTTTTGTTTTTATTGTATTTCCTAAACACTATAAACAAAATCGGAATAAAATAAATTATCATAACTACAATAAATTGTTGTGGCGTTACATTTCCT
>SMWS01000015.1 GCA_004356685.1 Deltaproteobacteria bacterium | reverse complement strand
AATCAATATAGAATCATGTTTGGGCAGGTCAAGATTCTGTTTAACAAGCAGTTCTGAAACCTCATAGCCTTCATCTTTTACAGCCCGCACAAGCTGACCAAACCCCGAAACATCGGACACATCACTAATATCCCTTTCACCATGACCTATTAGAAAATAAAGAGTCTTTTTGGTATCTTCTGAGAGCTTAATTATAGCATTTGTAATTTCTCCCTCAGCCGTATTTCTAATACCATCAGAAAGTGGATCAGTAAGGTTTATTTTCAGATTATTGTTGTCCCTTACAAGTACTACTGTTGAATACTCGGTTATGCCATACTTGGTGGCTAACCCGGGACTTTTATCAGGATCAACCATCTGTAGTTTTATTTTTTCAGAATATTTTTCGTACTGTTTTGCAAGAGTCAAAAACTCTTTTCTATCCCGTCCTACTTCTTTAAAAAATCCTATTATTTGCACCTCGTCTTCAATTTCACCCAAAATCTGCTTTGTCTGATCTGATATTGAAAACAGCTTATCCTTTGTTAAATCAATCCTTCCGCCGTTTTTCAGTGCAAAGTAGTTTGCAAAAACTATTATCCCAGAAACTATAGCAATAAGTATTATTGCATTTGTGCCATGAAGTAAAAGCCTCTTTCTGCTCATCTCCACCTCTGCGAATCTAAAACTATATGGGTTAAGAACAGACCAATAAATATAAAAGAGATGTAATAAACAAGGTCTTTAACCTCGACAACTCCTTTAATGAAATTATCGAGATGATTTATGATGGACAGATACCCGACCACCGAGGTCTCGGCATCAGAAGAAGCCCCAATAATCCAGAAAAGCAGTAGTAAACCAAATGAAATTACAGCAGAAACAATCTGGTTTTGACTAAGAGAAGAAGCAAACAACCCGACTGCCAAAAAGCTTGCACCAATCAGAAACAAACCCATAAAACCTGAGAGTATAACTCCTGGATCAGGATTGCCTTTTAAGTACAGCACTATGACAAATATTGAAGAAAAAAGGAGCATTAAAATAAATAGGGCCAAAGCTGCCAGGTATTTTCCCAGCACAATATTTATTACTGTAATTGGTGAGGTAAAAAGGAGTTCTGAAGTATGCTGTTTTTTTTCTTCAGAAAGAAGCCTCATGGTAAGCATGGGAATTATAAGCAAGAGCAAAACACTGATAGTTCCAAAATATGGCTGCAGGACAAACTCCGTCAAACTAAACGATTGCTGAAAGAGCTGTGCTCGGGTATCAAACTGAACCTGTGCAAAACCCTCTAGATATATAAAAAAGAAAACCCCCGATAAAACCGTAAAAACCAAAAGCACTATATAGGCAATTGGCGATACAAAATATGACATAAGTTCTCTTTTAAATATTGTATAAGTCTTTTTCACTGTTTTAGTTCAGAAGATATAACGTTTAAGAAAACATCCTCGAGTGTGTTTAATTTTGGCCTGATCTCTTTAAGGCCCCAATTATTATCTATTACGACTCTGGCTATTTCATCACCGATATTATTTCTTTGCCTTGATTTAATAATAAACTCACCACTTCCCAAGTCATTAACATTTTGCACTGATTGCAAAGCGCTTAATTTTGCTTTGATATCACTTGAGTACTTTTCCAGTTTTAGGTGTATTTCATTATCACCATCTAACTTTTCATTCAGTTCTCCAAGAGTGGTTTCTAAAACAATTCTGCCTTTGTTAATTATTACAACCTTAGAGCAGGTCATCATAACCTCTGGGAGAATATGAGTGCTTAGAATTATGGTTCTCTCAGAACCAAGCTGCTTAATTAGTTCTCTTATTTCTATAATCTGTTTTGGATCAAGACCAATTGTGGGTTCGTCTAAAACAAGAACAGACGGATCGTTTAGAATTGCCTGAGCGATCCCTATTCTCTGTCTATACCCTTTTGAGAGGTTTCCTATCAGCCTGCCTTTTACATCCGAAATTCCACATTTATTCATCGAATCCTCGATTTTGGCTGCCCTGCCCTCTTGCACGCCTTTAATACCGGCAACAAAATCCAAAAAGTCAGTTACCTTCATATCATCGTAAAGAGGCGGGTTTTCGGGCAGATATCCTATTTCATTTTTTGCGGCAATAGGATCATCGGCAATATCAAACCCCGAAACTTCAACTCTCCCTTCACTTGCAGGCATATAACCCGTAATCATCCTCATGGTGGTAGTTTTACCGGCGCCGTTTGGACCCAAGAATCCCAGTATCTCTCCTTTGTTAACCTGGAAAGATATATTGTCTATGGCAACTATGTTGCCGTATTTTTTGGTTAGGTTCTGTACTTTTATCATCCAAAAAACTGAGTAAATAGATATGAAATTGCATAAAACTTAATAATTCGTCAGTAATTGTCAAGAAATGAAAATTTAATCTTACCTGAAGTTTGAAAATAATTCATAAATTACTTTAATTTAGTTATTAAAATAATTTTATTACAGTATAATTAATTAGAGAAAATATATTATTTAATTGCATATTTCACAATAATTTTTATATGATATAATTTGTGCCTGAATTTCACATTCCACTTAAATGATTCCTATAGGAGTAAAATGAATATTTGGAAAGAGTTTCACGGGCCAAATTCTGGTTATATATTAGAGCTCTATGATCGTTACAAAGAAAATCCGGAATCTGTAGATTCTTCAACTAAGGCACTGTTTGATTTATGGAAACCTGAAGCCGATGCCCAGGTAGAATATATATCTCAAAAAGCCTTACCCGATATAGAAAGAATCAGAGGAACTGTAAGACTAGCCAGGAGCATTAGAGCCTATGGTCATCTCGCAGCAGAAATAGATCCATTAGGGTATAAAAGACCAGGAGACCCTTCCCTGGAATATGCTACGCACGGGCTTACAGAAGAAGATTTATCTCACTTACCTTCAAGTCTTATCGGTGGGCCAATAGCGAATAGAGCAGCAAATGCATTAGAAGCAATCAGAGAACTGTCAAAAGTTTATTTGTCAACATCAGGATTTGATTATGACCATATACATACCCATGAAGAAAGAGAATGGCTTAGAGGATGTACAGAATCGGGAAAATATAATGTTGTCAACATACCTATAGACCCGCTAGCATTGCTCAACAGGCTTACAGAAATTGATGTGTTTGAAAAATTTCTCCACAGAATATTCCCTGGGAAATTCAGATTCTCTATCGAAGGCGTCGATATGCTGGTTCCTATGTTAAATGAATTCATAGACGAAGCATCAAAACAAGGTATAAAGAATATACTCTTGGGCATGGCTCACAGGGGACGTTTAAACGTACTTGCTCATGTATTAAATAAACCTTACTATCATACATTTTCAGTTTTCAAGGACCCGGTTCTTGAAAGAGATTTTAGAGATGATATAGGCTGGCGTGGAGATGTGAAATATCATGCAGGATTTAGTAAGTCTATTAATGGAAGCGGGAAAGAAATTGATATGGTGATTTCGCTTGCGCCAAATCCAAGCCATCTTGAAGCTGTAAACCCCGTGGTTGAAGGTATGGCCAGGGCTGCCGGCACAATTGCCGATAAAAAAGGAGAGCCCCTCTTTGATTCAGGTGTTTCAATACCTGTACTGGTTCATGGCGATTCTGCATTTCAGGGGCAGGGTATTATTGCAGAAACACTCAATCTATCAAGACTGCCAGGTTATAGCACTGGTGGAACCCTTCACATCATTACAAACAACCAACTTGGTTATACCACTTTACCTGTTGACAGCAGAAGCACTTTATACGCAAGCGATCTTGCTAAAGGTTATGAAATTCCTATAATCCACGTGAATGCAGACGATCCTGAAGCCTGCATTCAAGCCGTAAGATTAGGGTTTACATACATTAGAAAATTTCAGAAAGATTTTTTAATAGACCTTGTTGGATATAGAAAACACGGTCACAATGAAGCCGACGAACCTTCTTTTACTCAGCCACGAATGTACGACATAATAGATAACCACCCTTCTGTTAGAGAAATATGGGCTTCAAAGCTTGTCGAAAGAAATATCATTGATCCAAATCATGCTGAAGACCTGTTTACTAAACAGATGCAAAAACTCCACAGCATTTTCGAATCTCTCGAAATAGATGCTGCTATAAAAGATTTAAAACAAAAGCTGCCACCCCCCAGCAGATCGGGTGAAGTTAACACATCAGTAGATCAGAATGAATTGATTTCATATAACAACGAATTGAACAAATTTCCTGAAAGATTTAATTTACATCCTAAACTAAAACGACCTGTAAAAAGAAGAACCGAGGCATTGAATAATCCTGATGAAAAATCCATTGATTGGGCTTTAGCAGAAGCCTTGGCTTTTGCCTCAATTCTTGCCGATGGAATCCCTATTCGTTTTACTGGCCAGGACACTGAAAGAGGCACATTCAGTCATAGACACTCTGTTTTTCATGATTGCAAAACGGGTGAAATTTATATACCATTGCATTCATTAAAACAGGCAAAGGCTTCATTCGAAATAAAAAACAGCCCGCTAACTGAAAATGCCTGCGTAGGGTTTGAATATGGTTATAACATTCAAAGCCCTGAGAGATTGGTAATTTGGGAAGCTCAATATGGCGATTTTATAAACTGTGCTCAGACCATGATTGATGAGTTTGTAGTATCCGCTAGGGCAAAATGGGGGTTAACACCTTCGTTAGTGCTCATGCTCCCGCATGGTTATGAAGGTCAGGGTCCGGATCATTGCAGCGCAAGACTTGAGAGATTTCTAGGCTTGGCTGCCGATGCTAATATCAGAATAGCTAACTGCAGCAGTTCCGGGCAGTTTTTCCATTTATTGAGACGACATGCATTATTATTAAAGGATGATCCTCTTCCCCTTATAATTATGACTCCCAAGAGCCTGCTAAGAAACCCCGATTCCTTTAGTTCTTTAAACGATCTATCAAACGGGTCCTGGCAAAATGTAATTGATGACCCTAAAGTTAAGAATAGGGATAAAATAAAAAGGTTAGTATTTTGCAGCGGTAAAATTTATATTGATTTAGATAACAGTGATTTCCGAAATAAAAGCACTAATATTGCAATTGTAAGAATTGAGCAACTATACCCTTTCCCAAAGAAAGAAATCAGGCAGTTAATATCAACCTATAAAAATATTAAGGATATAGTATGGGTTCAAGAAGAGCCTTCTAATATGGGCTCTATTATGTTCTTATGGCCAAGATTTAAACAGTTATTTGATGAATCGAAGATAGAAATGCATTATATTGGACGAAAACCAAACTCCAGCCCATCTGAGGGTTCATCATCCTGGCATAAGGTTAATCAGAAAGCAATAATTAAAGAAACGTTTAATCTTAAAACTAAAAAAGATACAAAAGGTATTCTTTGGTACGGACTAGAAACTATTAGTTAAAAATCGGAGTAAAAAATATGTCAAAAAACATTGTGGTTCCAGAACTGGGAGAATCGGTTGTAGAGGCTACGGTCATACGCTGGATAAAAAATGAAGGTGAAGCTGTTTCTATGGGTGAAACACTCGTAGAGCTTGAAACTGAAAAAGCAAATTTTGAGGTTGCGGCCGAAACGGCAGGCGTTTTAGAAAAGATTCTCAAAAACCCCGATGAAGATGTCAACATTGGTGATGTGCTGGGAATGATAAATGAAAATGGCACTGTCACAGCTGATATAATAACAGAAGTAAAACCTGCTGAAGAAACTCATGAAGAGCCTAAGAATAAAGAGTCTACTGAATTATCAGATGTAAAAATAACCCCCGTAGCCAGTAGACTAATAGACGACAATAAATTAGATGTTGCAAATATTAGGGGCACCGGCCCAAACAATAAAATCACAAAAGAAGATGTAGAAAATTACTTAAAGACAAACGGCCAAGGCTTACAGGAAGAAGTAACCGAGCAACAACCAAGTGTAGTGGACACTGCTCCAAAGCCTCCTGCAACTTCAGTGGTAATCCCCGAAGCCGACGATAGAGAGCACCGGGTCAGGATGTCTGCCCGCCGGAGAACTATTGCCAGGAGATTGTTAGAGGCTCAGTCTTCAGCCGCAATTCTTACTACATTTAATGAAGTAGATATGGGTCCTGTGATGGAAGTAAGGAAAAGACGTAAGGAATCCTTTTTTGAAAAACATGGAGTAAAGCTTGGGGTTTCTTCTTTTTTTGTAAAAGCCGTAATAGGAGCTTTAAAAGAATTTCCTGCTGTAAACGCAGAGATTCAGGAAGATTATATCGTATACAAAAACTACTTTGACATAGGCATGGCTATCGGCGCAGTAGGCGGGCTTGTGGTCCCTGTTTTAAGAGATGCCGACAGAATGACTTTTGCCGACATAGAGAGAACTGTGGGAGAGCTTGTAACAAAAGCAAATGATGGGAAGCTTTCACTGCAGGACCTTAGAGGCGGCACTTTTACAATTACAAATGGCGGGGTGTTTGGTTCACTCATGAGTACCCCGATACTAAACCCTCCTCAGGTTGGAATATTGGGTATGCATAAAATCGAAGAAAGACCGGTTGCCGTAAATGGAGAAGTAGTAGTTCGTTCCATGATGTATACGGCACTTAGTTACGACCACAGGATTGTAGACGGAAAAGAAGCAGTGCTGTTTTTAGTAAAAATAAAAGAGCTTATAGAAGACCCGGAAGTATTGCTGCTCGAAGGGTGAAGTGGGGTCAGGCTTTGTGGTTGTTTGGTTATTGTTGTTAGTATTTAGTCTTTCGTATTCCGGCCTTATTACAATCGCGTGAAGAAAATCATAAATATTTTCGTTAAGAAATGATTGAGGGATGTGGGCAGAATTCAATCGTTTTAGAAAATGTTTGTTATTTTTAGCGATTT
>SMWS01000014.1 GCA_004356685.1 Deltaproteobacteria bacterium | reverse complement strand
CGGCACAATCTGCAGTTTTTCGAAGCCATCTGCCCAGATTCCTATTATAAAACCAAAAAGGCTGAACGTAATTGATGTAAGAATAAGAAAACCAACCATCCAGATCGGATGTGCAATTTCATAAGAAACAAAAAGTCGAGCTGTAAACAGGATAAGAAACCCTAGAACAATTGATTTTGTTGCAGCTGCCCCCACATAACCAATCACAATCTCTACGGCAGATATGGGCGCCGATAATACTTCATATATTGTGCCGGCAAACTTGGGCATATATATTCCAAAAGATGCATTCGAAATACTTACACTTAGCAAAGAGAGCATTATTAAACCTGGAATTATAAATGCACCATAGGTTATCCCATCAATTTCACCGATCCTGGAGCCTATAGCAACGCCAAATACAACAAAATAAAGAGAGGTATTGAGAATAGGAGATAAGATGCTCTGCATAAGAGTCCTCCATGCACGAGCCATCTCAAACTTATATATCGATTTTATTGCATATATATTCATTAATTTCTTTTCACAAGACTTACAAATATTTCCTCAAGAGAACTCTCGCTTGAATGCAGATCCTTAAAGTCTATCCCATGCTCGTTTAACTGTCTTAGCAGTCCCGCAATCCCTGTTTGCTCGCTCTGGACATCGAAGCTGTATACAAGCTCGTTCCCATCTTTAGAAAGCTCAAGGGTGTAACCGTTAAGTCCTTGTGGAATCTCACTGAGCGGGCTCTGCAGGTAAAGCGTCAGCTGTTTTTTGCCGAGTTTTTCCATAAGCACCGCTTTATCTTCTACAATTATTATCTCTCCATTGTTTATAACCCCAACCCGGTCTGCCATCTCCTGAGCCTCTTCAATATAATGAGTTGTAAGTATAATAGTGACTCCGTTTTCTCTAAGCCCTCTAACCATTTCCCACATATCACGCCGCAGCTCTACATCTACGCCTGCTGTAGGTTCATCCAGGAAAAGAATCTGTGGCTCATGAGAAAGAGCTTTTGAAATCAACACTCGCCTTTTCATTCCACCAGAAAGCGCCATTATCTTAGAGTCTTTTTTATCCCAGAGCGAAAGGTCCTTTAGTACTTTTTCTATATAATCAGGATTAGGAGGCTTGCCAAAAAGACCTCTGCTGAAATTAACCGTAGCCCACACAGTCTCAAATACATCAGTACTCAGTTCCTGGGGGACAAGCCCTATCATGGACCTTGCTGCCCTGAAATCAGAAACAATATCATGACCATCGACAAGCACTTCGCCACTACTCGGATTTACAATTCCGCAAATAATACTTATGAGCGTCGTCTTGCCTGCGCCGTTTGGGCCAAGCAGGGCAAAGATCTCTTTCCGGGAGATTTCCAGGTTAATATTTTTTAGCGCATGCAAACCGGAAGCATAGGTTTTGTTCAAATTTTTAATTGAAATGATTGGCTGCACGTAAACTCCTTAATTTTTCAAAATTTATAGCATACATAATTATAAGGTTCAATAATTGTAAAGCTATTAAACCTGTTGTTTTAATTTGATTTAGTTATGAAATTATTTATAGAGTAAATGAAATATATTACCTATATAAAAAAATATGAGCTACTCGACTATTAAATGGACTATATTTGTAGCGCTTTTTCTTACAGTTCCTGCAATGCTCTTTTTAGTTCAGGCAGTTATGTTTTTCCCTCTGTTAATTGCACTGAATACCGCTTTATCATTATTTACTACTCCGTGTGACGTCTAATGCCTTAATCAATTATCGCAACAAATTAGTGAAAAATAAAAAAAAAAGATTTAAATCGAAACTTTTTTTGTTATTTTTAGTTTATTTTAAAAGGATAACGGTGATCCGATTGACAATTAAGTAATATACTTTATTTTAAATTAGAAAATTAACCGTTTGACTTAGTTTTATGCAGAGCACTCAGATAACTAAACTTTTATTTTTATCATTTCTCTGTTAGATTTGAGCTTTATTAATTACTCAAATACTCAAATGAAATTGATTAATATATTTTGGAGGGATTCATGAAATATTTTTTAATAGCAATCTTTTTAATATCAAATTCACTTTTTCTTGCCTCATGTGAAAGAGTAAAAGACGATATTAGAAAAGAAAGTCCTAAGCAAGAAAGCAAAATTGAAGAAAAAAAACCTGTAGTAACTAAGGATATTCCAACTTCAAAGGTAAACGGACTTCCATCATTTGCCGAGCTCATAAAAAAATTAAAGCCGGCTGTTGTAAACATAAGTACAACTAATATGATTAAGAGAAGATCTACTCCTTTCCCTTCACCTTTTGAAGATTATTTTAAAAAATTTTTTGATAATGGTCCTCAAAGAGAATTTAAACAAAAGGGGCTTGGTACTGGATTCATAATTAGTGAAGATGGTTATGTAGTAACAAATAACCATGTTGTAGATAAGGCTGATGACATTGAGATTATATTAGAAGATGGTGAAAAGTACGTAGCAAAGATTATAGGCAAAGATCCCAAAACTGATTTGGCACTGCTAAAAATCGAATCAGAAAATAGTTTACCATTTGTAGAGTTTGGGGATTCAGAGAGCTCTGAAATAGGAGACTGGGTTATAGCTATAGGAAACCCATTTGGTCTTGGTCATACCGTAACTGCAGGAATAATAAGTGCAAAAGGGAGGATATTGGGAATAGGCAACTATGATGATTTTATCCAAACCGATGCACCAATCAATCCCGGAAACAGCGGAGGTCCTTTATTTAATCTAAGAGGAGAGGTAGTAGGAGTAAATACAGCCATCATTGCCGGGGGACAGGGGCTAGGGTTTGCCATTCCTATAAATCTTACAAAACATATAATCGATCAGATTAAAGATGGCGGGAAAGTAGTAAGGGGCTGGCTTGGTATTACGATACAAAAAGTTACAGCTGAAATAGCTGAGGTCATAGGGATTAAAGAGGGAAGTGGAGTTTTGATTGCTGATGTAGCAAAAGAGAGTCCTGCTGAAAATGGGGGATTGCTCAGGGGTGATATAGTCTTGGAATATAACGGTAAAAAAATAAAAGAAGTTTCGGATTTAACCGGAAAAGTAGCTCTTACACCACCTGGAACAGTGGCGAAATTAAAAATAATCAGGGAAAGTAAGACCCGCGAGTTAAATATTGCTATAGGCGAGTTTCCGGAAGATGAAAAAATAGCCAAGAAAACAGAGAAGCCTGAACAAAAGTTTGGTCTAGCAGTAATTAACATTACACCGCAAATAGCAAGTCGTTTCGATCTTTCATCTAAAGAAGGTGTGATTGTAAGTTCTGTGTCACGAGGTTCTGTTGCATCTGAGGCGGGATTTAGAAGAGGCGATATAATAATTGAGATTAACAATACAACAATAATAAACTTGGAAGATTATAATAATCGTTTAGATGAAATTGGAAAAGGAAATTCCGCTTTGTTTTTAGTAAAAAGAGGTGAAAATACAATATATTTAGGTCTTAAGATCGAATGAGCAGTTATTTATTAATCTTAACTCTTATCTGAGAAGCGGCTTCAGACCCAACGTATACGTCGTTTTTATCAATTTGCAGAATAATTGAACCTCCATAAGGTTCAATTTTCTTTATGATAAAAGCAGTATCAGGTTTAAGTCCCAGCTCATCTAAATATCGGAGCAGTTTAGGGTCTTCGTCTGGAACTTCTGATATAATACCTCTAGAGCCAGCCGCAAGCTCAGTCAACAAACATAGATCTTCGCTTTCCAAAACAAGGTCTTTTGAAGGTATGGGAGATCCATGAGGATCGTGAGTTGGGTTGTTTAATGCTTCAGCAATTCTTTTTTCCAAATCTTCGGATATTACATGCTCGAGCTTTTCAGCCTCACTGTGCACTTTGTCCCATGGCACACCCAGGGCTTCATACAAATACTGTTCGAGCAACCTGTGATGTCTTATGGTTTCAAGCGCCATTTTATCGCCTGAAGCTGTTAAAGATACTCCTTTATAAGGTTCATGCCTTACGAGTTTTAAATCTACAAGCCTTTTCACCATTTGTGTTACTGTAGGCGCAGATACATTCATACTCTTAGCCAGATCATTGATATTTGCCTTACCTTCTTTTTGTATCAAATTGAAAATGGCTTTTATGTAGTCTTCCATTATGGAAGAAATTTTAGATCTTATCATGTGATTAACTACTTACTATAAACAAAATAATTAAATTGTGCCACATATTTTAATACGCTCTTAATACGTTTTTAAGTTTGAAATCACAAGCTAGTATAATATACTATTTTATTAAGCTATTTTTATTTACTTTTTAAAAAACTAATTCTATAACCTTTAATAAATTGAATCAATAGTAAAGAACATTGCTCATGAGTACAATAAAATTTGAAAGAAATACACTTTTTGAACAATTTATGGATGTCAGAAATTTTAGTGAACAAATTTCCTCTCCACTTTCAATTGAAGATTATGTTGTACAGTCAATGCCAGATGTGAGTCCGACAAAATGGCATTTAGCTCACTCAAGCTGGTTTTTCGAGGCATTTGTATTAGAAAAGTTCGATGTAAATTACAAATCAGTTCACCCTCAATATAATTATCTATTTAATTCTTATTATACCCAGGTGGGAGAAAGACATTGCAGACCAAAAAGAGGGTTAATCTCAAGACCAACAGTCGAGCAGGTCTATAAGTATAGAGAATATGTTAACAATAAAATTGAAGATTTTTTTAGTGATTCGAGTAATAAGGATTTTGAAAAACATGCTCCGGTAGTTGAGATAGGCATACATCATGAACGACAGCATCAAGAATTAATGTTAACGGATATAAAAAATGTATTTTCAGAAAACCCTCTAAAACCGGTTTATATGGAACTTCCTGCTAGCAGCTCCAATGGTAAAATCCCCACGGCAAACTGGGTTTCATACCCAGAAGGGTTATATGAAATAGGCCACGCTGACAACAGCTTTTCCTATGACAATGAGATGCCAAAACACAAAATATTTCTCGGTAGTTTTAATCTATCTTCAAGACTTGTGACAAACAAAGAATATATAGAATTTATAGAAGATGGAGGATACAAGAGGGCAGAGCTTTGGTTGTCCGATGGGATTTATACTGTAGAAGACAGTGGGTGGGAAGCTCCTTTATATTGGGAGAAAATTGATAACAAATGGCATCATTTTACCCTCTCTGGATTTAAAGAGGTAGAGGCTAATCAACCTGTTTGTCATGTCAGTTTCTACGAAGCCGACGCTTATGCGCGTTGGATTGATGCGAGGCTTCCGGCAGAGGCTGAATGGGAAATTGCTTCAGCAGATTTAATCATAGAAGGAAACTTTGTAGAAAGTGGAGTATATAACCCCATATCACTCGGCGGCAACTCAAAAAGCAGTTCTCTTGCACAAATGTTCGGCGATGTTTGGGAGTGGACTTCAAGCCCATATATTTGCTATCCCGGATATAAAACGCTTCCCGGAGCGCTTGGTGAGTACAATGGCAAATTTATGTCAAACCAGATGGTGCTGCGCGGAGGATCCTGTGCAACTTCAATCTCACATATTAGGAAAACATACAGGAATTTCTTCCCTCCGGATTCAAGATGGCAATTCATGGGTATTAGGCTTGCTAGAGATGAATGATGAATGAAAAAGTTCTCAAACTAAATACTCATGATCCTAATGATGAACAGTTATTAGAAGAAGTCTTAGAAGGTCTAAAAAAGAAGCAAAAAGAACTTCCATGTGAGCTTTTTTATGACAAGAAGGGCTCAGAGCTGTTTGATGAAATTTCTAAACTTCCCGAATACTATCCCACGCAGACCGAAATCGGTATTATAAAAACCAATATAGAAGATATATCCAGCCATATTG
>SMWS01000149.1 GCA_004356685.1 Deltaproteobacteria bacterium | reverse complement strand
TTAGAAGTGAGGACTGAAGACGGCTACCCATCTGAGCATGCAATGACAAAAAACAATTTGGGGGTTGTTTATGACATTATCTCTGAACATAAAGATAGTGAAGATAACTGCAATAATGCAATTGAGTGCTATAGGGACGCTCTGAAGTTTTACTCCCTGGATTCATATCCAAATAACTGTGCCATGATCCAGAAGAATCTGGGTGGCGCATACAAAAGATTGTCTGATATTAGTAATGTAAAAGAAAACAGCCAGCAAGCTAAAGATGCATTTGATAAAGCTCTCAAATTTTATACTAAAACTGAATTCCCAGATGATTACAGCTTTATTCAAAAAAATATTTCGTCACTTCTTATAAGTGTTGCCAGATTTACAAAAGATAAAAATGAGTTAGTAAAATCCACCAAGCACCATAACGAAATTTTAAAAGATTTGGATCCCGATAAAGACCCGGCTGAGTATGCTTCGATCATCCAGGAACTATGCCTTTTGAATTCAACTCTTTTTGATATAGAAGCAAGTGAAATAAATTTCAGTAATTTCATCGCATCTGCAAATAAGGCGCTTGAGTTTATTACATATGACGGCAATAAATCTGATTTTGCAACCATTAATAGCTTGATGGGAGGTGCATATTCTAAATATCTGCAAACAGCCAGCAGTGAAGAAAACTGCCTCAATGCAATTAATTTTAGTAAAGAAGCACTTAGGGTCTTCAAATATAAAGACAGTCCTGAGCACTATGCAAAGTTGCATGAAAATATTGGTGTAGCTTACAGTTTTTATGCTGATTACAAAGATGGAGATTTAAACTATAAAGAATCAGTCAAGTCGTTTAAAGAATCATTAAAATTTTACGGTTCAGAGCAGCATCCTATAGATTATTCCAGGATTCATAATAACCTTGGAAATGTTTATAAGTCGCTTTCAGAAATCGAGGATAACGAAAAAAATATTAACAATGCCATTGATTCCTATAATAAGTCACTTAGCGCCTATACTGAAAAAGAGTATGCATATGAATACGGCAAAGTTAAAAATAACCTTGGAATTGCTTATTCGGCGGTTGCCCAGCTTAAAAATGATTTGGAAGCTTTTACAAAATCGATTGATTCTTTTAAGTCTGCGCTTAGCGTAAGAAATAGTGATAAATACCCGGAAGAATTTGCTTCTACCAACTATAATTTAGGTGTTACTTTAGGAAAACACTATGAAATAAGTAGCGAAATTGGAAATCTAAAAGAGAGCATAGAAGCTTTTAAAAATTCGCTGAGCCTAAGAACAATTGATAAATACCCAAACGAATTTGCGGCTACTTCAAACAGCTTGGGTAATGCATACCGGGCACTTTCGCTTGATGAGGATACACTGCAAAATTTAAATTTAGCAATGGATTGTTATACAAATTCTGTGGAGGTCTATACTAAAGCAGATTATGCAATCCAATATGCGGTAGTTCAGAATAATCTGGGCGTTGTGTATTCTGCAATTGGAGAGATTAATAAAGATTCGCCGAGTTATGAAAAAGCTATTGAATACTATAACAACTCTCTTGCCATAAGAGACAAACAAAACTATCCCCAGCACTATGCAAACATAAATTCCGGTCTGGGATTTAATTATTATCTTCTCTCAGAACACAAAGAAAGAAGCAGTAATCTTAAGTCCGCGCTTGCAAGCTACAATGAGTCCCTCGATTTTTATTCCAGCAAGGAATTTCCATATGATCATTACTTTTTGCTAAACAGGATTGGAAATACTTATTTTGCACTCTCTGAGATAGAAAAAATTAGTGAAAATGCCAGCAAGGCTAAAGAACACTACCAAAATTCATTAAAATTTTTTACTATAGAAGAATACCGCAGTGAATATATTAATATTAATAAAAGCCTGGGAGAGATATTTTATCTTTTGGCCGAAGAGGGTGATTATAAAAAGAATATATCCAGTTCCATCAAGCACTTTGAGCTTGCTATTCAAAATACGAAGCCCCAAGAAGATGCGATGCTTTACTCCGACCTACAAAATTTAGCGGGCAGGTCATATGAGGATTATTCTAATGTTGAAAAGACAGTTGAATACTTAAAAAAGGCAAAAGAAGCATTCAGCAAGTCAGTACAGTTTATCGATCCCGGCGATAAACCATATGAATATAGTGAAATTAATTCAAATCTTGGCGGGATATACAGAAAGCTTTCTGAGCATGAAGATAGAGTCTCAAATATATTTAAATCCCTTGAACTATACGAACAGGCTTTAACTCCTGATTCTATTGACAGCAATGATTTTGAGTATGGATATATATGCAAAGAGATCGGTATGAACTATATGCTCCTTGCCAAAGAAGAAAACAAACTGGAAAACAGTAGAAAGGCTGTCGAAGCTTTTAAAAAATCGTTGGAAGTAGAAAATATTAAAAATGATAAGTTTCAGTATGGACTGCTCAATAAAGAACTTGCATCGGCGTATAGCAATATGTCTGATGAAGAAGAAAAAATAGAGAATACCAAACAGGCGATGAATGCCTATAACAAGGCTCTAGACGTTTTTAATTTGAAAGATTATCCAACTGATAACAGTTTTATAAATAAGGATTTGGGCAAGCTACTTATAACCCTGTCAAAATCTCAGGGTAAAGAAGAAAACCTAAAACTGGCGCTGGAATGTTTTTCAAAAGCATCGAAGTTCTACACGGCTGAAGACTTTCCTCTGGACTATGCAAATATTCAATCTAGCCTGGGATCGTGTTATAGAACCCTAGGGCAGCAAACTTCGAAAGTAGAGTTTGTAAAAGATTCTATAGAATCTTTTAATAAGAGTCTGGAAGTATTTGACTCCAAAAAATATCCAATTCAATATGCAACAGCTCACAATGATCTTGGTAATAGTTATATATTCCTGTCTGAACTGGAGGACAAAGCAATTAATTGTAAAAATGCAATTAGCGCATACGAGAGTTCACTGAAAGTCAGAACGTTTGATAAATATCCTATTCAATATGCGCTTACAAGCAACAATCTGGGGGTTGCGTATATTAGTCTGTCTGAAATTGAAGATAAGATTAAAAATTGTGAAGTTTCCATAAATTCCTATATGAACAGCTTAAAGGTCTATACTATTGATAGTTTCCCTCTGCAGTATGCTTCTATAAATTCTAATTTAGGTTCAGCGTACAGCGTGCTTGCTTTTGAAGAAAAAGATACAGAAAAGAATCTTGAAAATTCCATTAATGCTTATCAGAGCAGCTTAAAAGTTTATTCAATAGATGAATTTCCTGTTCAATTTACAAGTGTTCAGAAAAGTTTAGCCGAAGTTTATTATCAAAAATCTGTTTCATCCGGTTCTGCTGAAGATATTCAAAAGACTGTTGGTTTATATGAATTAACATTGCAAGAAGGAGATTTTGAAGATGAAGCACAAGATTTTGCTCTAATTAACAAAAACCTGGCAATGTCATATTTACTATCGGCAGGCTTTTTAGATAAAGATAAAAAGATTTATGAAAAAGCCGCTGCTTGTTTTGAAAAATCTCTGGACTTTTTTGATAAAGATAATTATTCATCCGAACATTTTGAGATTAAAAAAGAAGGTGGATTTTGCTACCTGAGTCTTTTTGAAATGTCAGGGCAAACAGAGTCTCTTGATAAAGCAAATGAATGGTTAGAGCAATGTCTAGATTTCTATGATATAAGAAATTACAAATATGAGCATAAAGATATTAGGTTGCAACTGGGCAAGCTGTTTGCACTAAAATTTGGGAAGCAAAGCAATTTGGAAACACTTACGAGGTCGATTGATCATTATGAAACATCACTGGATCTAATAAATTTTAAGGATTATCCCTCTGATTTTGGATTTGTTAATTACGAACTGGGCAAATTATATAAAGGGAGATCAGAACTAGAGGACAACGACGAATTTCTTCACACTTCATTAAATCATTTCGAAAATGCACTTAAGTTTTATAACTCCTCTGAGTATAAAAAACAAAATGAAGAGATAACAAAGATTGTAGGAGAGATAAAACCTTTATTAATAGAAGAAAAAGATTTTGGAGACTCCAAGGAAGAATTAAATAAAGCTATCGAACACTACAGAGGTGTTCTGGAATCTTTGGATAAAGAAAAATCGGAAGATAACTACTATTTTAATAAGAACAAGCTTGCGACTTCTTATTTAAGTGTATTTGAAATTGATAGTGATAAAGCTAATCTGCAAAATGCTATAGATAATTTTACAGAAATCTTGGAAAATTATAAATCTATTTCAAAAGAAGATAAAGCAATTCTTAGCACCAATATTGCATCTGCATATTTTTCAATTGGGGAGCAAACTGAAGATCTAAATTACTTAAAACAGGCTATTTCTCATAACAAAGATGCACTTGAGTTTTTTGTTCCCCAGGAATTTCCATTTGAATGTTCAAGAATTCAAGATATTTGTGGAAAAATATATTTATATTTAAGCAAGCATGAGGATTTTTTCGATAATGTAACACAAGCTGTGCAATGTACTGATACAGCCTTTGAGCTTCTCGACAGAGAACAATATCCCGATGAATATAAACATATTGAAGATAATTTTGAGCAACTTTACGACTTATTAAAGATAAAAGAAGACTTGTATATTGGTAATGAGAATAGCTGCAACCGGTTGATATTCTTATACGAAAAGCTGCTGAATCTAAATTTTATAAAAGATTATTTACCAAAGTACTCAGAAACTAAAAAGAGACTTGGGCACCTGTATTCTGCGCTTGCTGATATTGGAAAAGAACCTGAAAATTATGATAAATCTATAGATCAATATACCGAGGCTTTAGAATTTTTTAATGCTAAAGAAAATCCCCGGGAATATGCATATTTAAATAAGTCCCTTGCAAGGGCTTACGGCTATTCTTTCTTGCAATCCGGGGAGCAGGACAAAATAGACAGTGCAATAACTGCATATAACAACTGCCTGCCTTTCTACGATAAAAACCAATATAGAGAAGAATATGCCGAAGTTCATACAGGGCTTGCTGATTTATATATAAAATTACAAAAAATAAGTAAAAACGATGATGATTTGCTGCAGTCCATAGAGTACTGCAAAAATGCGCTGGATATTTATTCTAAAGGCGGGTTTGAAGATGAGCTGCAATCAGTTGTTTTGGCTTATGATACTGCATGTACCAGTTATCTGGAGCTTCTAAATAGCAGTTTTGAAGAGCAAATATCGGATCCCAAAGCAGACAGCTTAAAAGATTTGATTCTAAAATATAGAGATTATACCCAGCTTAAGATTAACAACTATTCCGATGTCAATTTTGGAACTGCTTTTTTAAGAATTGGCGCGCTGTACTCCCAACTTTCAAAATTAGATAATGAACAACAAAACTTATCCAGTTCTGTTGATTCTTTTGAGCAGGCCTTAAAGTTGCTGGATTCTAAAAAGAATAAAGAAACATATGCTAACGTCTTAAAAAACCTGAGCGATATATACCTAAATCTGGCAGAGCAAACTAAAGAAGAACAATGTATTACTAAGAGTATCAATTATTCCAAGGAATATCAGAGTCTTTATCCAGGCAGCTATGCAGAAAGTACCTATAATAAAATTACGCAAAATTTAAAAAACGCTACAACACTGTTAGACGAAATTCTTAAAGGCGACACTGATCAAGACGTTTCATCTGTTTTAGAGGATGAACAAGATAAGGAACAACTGGAAGTTGAAAAATTAGAACCGGCTGAAGAGCAAGAAGAACCTGATCATATTGAAGCACAGAAAGAAATAGAAGAGCCTGACGAGATTGAGGAGATACAAGAATTAGAAGAAATAGAGGAGATAGGAGTATCAGATGAACAAGATGTATTACAAATAATACCAAAAACGGAGCATGAAGAGTTTACAGAATCTGAAGTAGAAGATGAGACTCCCATTGAGAACTTAGAAGAGGAAATAAGAAAATATGAAAACAAATTAAGAACTACAAACAAAAAAGACAGCCCTGATGAGTTTGCAGAAAGCAAGTATAAGCTAGCAAACGTTTGCCTTATGCTTGCAAAAAGAGATGATGATTTGGATACATTTTCAAAAGCAGCAGGTTGTTTTCAGGAAGCCTTGATATTATTTACAAAAAAAGATCACAAGCAGCGTCATGGCCTTATAAAGAAGTCACTTGGCGAAATTTTCTTTAAGTACTCCGGGGTCGAAGATAAGGTCAAAAATGTAAAAGAGGGTATAAAGTTATTAGAAGAATCTTATGCTATATTAAAAGACTCAGGATTAAAGAATGCAATAAAAGATAATCTTTTATTACTTGCAAAATCACATTTTGCAGTTTCGGAAGAGGAAGGTCAAAATTCCGATTATAAACTTTCTTTAGACTACTCTATCAAATCATTAGAGCTTGTCGAAAATTCAAATTTGAAGGATAAAGCTTTAATTAACA
>SMWS01000148.1 GCA_004356685.1 Deltaproteobacteria bacterium | reverse complement strand
AGCAGCACTGATTCTAAGGTAATGAAATCTGAATTTAATGATAGTAAGCCTGTAGACGGTGACTGGCTTATTTATCACCTAGGGGCAGAGCCTGGTACATTAAATCCAATAGTAGCAAGAGATGTTGCTGAAAATATAATAAATAGTAATAAGATTTATGAAACACTATTAACAAGGGACAATAAATCTCTAGAATTAGTACCCTTATTGGCAGAGTCGTGGACAATATCTGAAGATAAGCTGACTTTTACATTTAAACTAAGAAACAATGTTAATTGGCATGATGGTAAACCATTTACTTCAGAAGATGTAGTATATTCATATAATTCCATTATGAATCCCAAGGTAGATTCAGCACAATTAAAAGGTTACTATCAAGAAATACAAAAAGTTGAAGCATTAGACGATTATACAGTTAAATTTACTTATGCTAGGCCATACTTTTTAGCATTAGAATTTTGTGGTGGAATGCCAATAGTGCCAAAACATATATTTGAAAAGGGTGATTTTAATAAAAACCCTGCAGGTAGACATCCAATTGGAACAGGTCCATATAAATTTTCTAAATGGGAGACAGGCAGGGAGGTAGTTTTAGAGAAAAATAAAGAATATTGGGGTGAAAAGCCAAAAATTAATAAAATAGTTTTCAAGATAATTAATGACCGAAATGTTGCCTTTCAAGTTTTGAGAAAAGGTGAACTAGACTTTTCAAGCCTTACCCCAATTCAGTGGGAAAAGCAGAGTAAAACAAAAAAGTTTGAAGAAAAATTCAACAAGCATGCATATTTCAGACCTAACTACAGCTATATAGGTTGGAATCTGGATAGGCCTTTTTTCTCTGATAAAAGGGTTCGAAAAGCTATGACACATTTAGTAAACAGAGAACTTATACTGGAAAAGATTCTCTATAATTTAGGAGCCATAGTTACAAACCCGTTTTATCTTAAAGGCAAAGAATATGATAAATCTATTAAACCAATAAAATTTAGCCCCGAGCAAGCTATTTCGTTACTAGATGAAGCTGGCTGGATAGACAGTGATTCCGACGGAATAAGGGACAAGAATGGGGTCAAGTTTGAATTTGAATTCCTTATTCCTCATGGATCAGATACGAGTGAAAAAATATCCACTATTTTAAAAGAGGAGTTGGACAAGGTCGGTATTGTAATGAATATCAGAAAGATAGAATGGGCTGTATTTGTTCAGAGACTTAATGAAAGGAAATTTGATGCCGTAACTCTCAGCTGGTCATTAGGCGTAGAATCAGACCCTTATCAATTATGGCACTCATCACAGAAATCAAGTGGTGGTTCAAATTTTGTAGGTTTTGAAAATGCTGAAGCAGATAAGATCATAGAAGATGCCCGAAAAGAATTTAATAATGATAAAAGAACCAAGTTATATAAAAAGTTTGCAAACATAATCCATAATGAACAACCTTATACATTTTTATTTTGTGGGAAATCTCCAGTTGCAGTAAATAATCGATTTAAGGGTGTAAATGTATATCCACTGGGACTAGATTTTCTTGAATGGTATGTTCCTGCGCAATTACAAAAATACCATTAATATTATTTAGTAATTTTTTACTTTTCTAAATTCAATGAAGTCCTATATAGTTAAAAGACTGCTTTTAGCTATTCCTACACTCTTAGGAATAACGATAATAACTTTCGGTATTATTCAACTAGCCCCTGGAAATCCTGTCGAGAGAAATCAGCAGCTTGAGCAGGGCATTCAGTCTGAACAGATTACAAAAGAAATTATTGAACAAACAAAAAAACTGTATGGTTTAGATAAACCAATACATATACAGTATTGGATATGGCTAAAACGCATAGCAACATTTGACTTTGGTGATTCATATAAAGACCACAGGCCGGTAATAGATAAAATTAAGGAAAGGCTGCCTATTACCCTGACTCTTAATATCATATCAATATTCCTTGTTTATATAATAGCTGTTCCAATTGGAATAATGTCAGCCATAAAAGATCGCTCTCTTTTGGACAGGATTACTACGGTTCTACTTTTTGGTCTTTATTCCATTCCCAGTTTCTGGCTTGCAATGATGCTAATTTACTTTCTTGGTGGCGGAGAGCACTGGGATATATTTCCAATTTATGGAATTCAATCTGCAAATGCAGAAAGTTTTTCATTTTTTAAGAAGCTAACCGATTTCCTTTGGCATATTACACTTCCTGTTATATGCCTTACATATGCGGATTTTGCATCTCTTTCAAGATATCAAAAGGGTAGTTTGCTTGAAGTGCTGAGGGAAAACTATGTAAGGACAGCAAGAGCAAAGGGGCTTTCTGAAAAAACAGTAATATTAAAGCATGTATTAAGAAATTCTGTAATTCCAATAATAACAATAGTGTCTGCAATACTTCCTGCCATGATAGGGGGCAGTGTCATTATTGAAAGTATATTTTCAATTCCGGGTATTGGACAGCTTGGATTTGAGGCAATACTTTCAAGGGATTATCCACTTATAATGGCTATTACTACAATCACTGCATTTTTAACATTGATTGGGATATTAATTGCAGATATTGCATATGTATTAGTAGATCCCCGAATTACTTTTGAAGGAAGAAACTAAATTGAATGAGTCTACGGGATATTGGAGGGGAGTTTGGACTGAATATAAAAGAGATAAACTGTCTGTACTTGCGATGTTTTTGATATTCTCTCTTTTTTTAGTTGCTGTTTTTGACGACCTGCTTGCAGGCAAAAAACCAATTATAATGAAATATCAAAATAATATTTATTCACCCGCAGTGTTTAACCATAAAAAATTAATAGGTATGGACTTTTCTGATCAGGATGAAATAAAAGATATAAGCTCCTTTGTTATATTCCCGCCTGTTAAATACAGTGCTACTGAAAATGATTTATTCTCAGTACTGTCACCTCCTGATAAAAATCATTATTTTGGTACCGATGATAGGGGTAGGGATGTGCTAAGCAGAATGATACATGGCACAAAAATTTCGCTTTCTATTGGATTTGTTGCTGTTGGGATAGCTTTTATAATTGGAATAACACTTGGCGGTATTGCAGGATATTATGGCGGAAGGACTGATTTTGTTATATCTCGTTTATTTGAAATAATGATTACATTTCCGGTTTTCTTTTTAATATTAACCATACTTGCATTCAGAGACCCTAGTATCTATAACATAATGATTGTACTCGGAGCTACCGGGTGGACTGGAATAGCTAGACTAATTAGAGGTGATTTTTTAAAAATACGTAACTATGATTATATTACTGCACAAAGAGCGCTAGGAGCAAATGATATAAGGATAATGTTTGTTCATATTTTACCAAACGCACTTGCTCCTGTTTTAGTTGCAGCTACTTTTGGTATTGCAGGTGCTATACTAACTGAATCGGCTCTTAGTTTCTTAGGTTTCGGGGTGCCGCCTCCCACACCAAGTTGGGGAGATGTACTTTCACAATCAAAGAAATATATTGATTTTGCATGGTGGTTAGTAATTTTTCCTGGTTTAGCTATTTTTTTAACGGTAACCTCATTTAATTTAGTAGGTGAGGGATTTAGGAATGCACTTGATCCTAAACTTAGAGGAAGATAAATTACTTATATGGAAAATATACTTGAAATAAAAAATCTGAGTGTTTCAATCGGGGATAAACAAAACGGTTTTGAAGTTGTAAGTGATGTTTCTATCTCTGTTCCCAAAGGCAAGGTTATTGGAATAGTTGGTGAAAGTGGCTGTGGAAAAACAATTACTGCGCTTTCAGTTATTAAATTACTGCCCGATCCGCCAGCCAAAATTACTAGTGGTGAAATAATATTTAAAAACAGGAACTTATTAGAATTATCTGATGAGCAACTGAGGTTAATTAGAGGCAATGAAATATCTATGATATTTCAGGAGCCTGTATCGTCTCTTAACCCCGTTTTTACTATAGGCGAGCAGATTGGAGAAACAATAAGAACCCATAACAAGATTAATAGAAAAGAGGAAAGAGACAGGGTTATAGAACTATTAAAATTAGTTGATATTCCTGATCCTGAGAGACGTTATTCTAATTACCCACATGAAATGAGTGGCGGAATGTGTCAGAGGGTGATGATTGCCATGGCGCTTTGCTGCAATCCTGATTTGTTAATAGCAGATGAGCCAACTACGGCACTAGATGTTACGGTTGAAGCAGGAATAATTGAGTTAATTAATAATTTAAGAAATGAAATAGGCATGTCGGTAATTCTAATAACCCATGATTTTGGAATCATATCTGAAATAGCAGATGAGATTTATGTAATGTATGCGGGCAGAATTGTTGAAAATGCTAAAAATGAGTTACTGTTTAATAATCCAAAACACCCTTACACAATAGGGTTACTAAATTCCATACCGGATTTAAACGATATTAAAAACAAGTATTTAAAAATGATTCCCGGTAATATTCCAAGCCCACAAAATTACCCAAAGGGATGCAGATTTAATGATAGATGCGAAATGATGATTGATAAATGTAAACGCAGTGTGCCTTTATTGGAAAAGGTGGAAAATGAGCATGAGTCTGCATGTTTTAGATCAGGGGAAATAAATCTATAAAAAATGGAAAATAGTATTGTAAAAATAAGTAATCTAAAAAAATACTTTCCTGTTAAGACAGGAATATTTTCTAAAACTAAGAATTATTTAAAAGCCCTTGATGGGATCAATCTTGATATAAAAAAAGGAGAAACATTAGGACTGGTGGGAGAGAGTGGTTGCGGTAAAACAACATTGGGCAAGACCTTGCTGAGGTTATATGATCCTACAGAAGGAACAATTGAATTTAATGAAATTGACATAACCAACTTAAACTCCAGCGAATTAAGGCCCATTAGAAAGGATATTCAAATTATATTCCAAGACCCGTATAGTTCACTTAACCCCAGACAAAAAGTAGAAAGTATTGTTGGAGAAGGTCTTGTTATTCATAGGATCGTAAAGAAAAGTGAAATAAGAAGTGAAGTAATTAAGCTGCTAGATGATGTTGGACTAAATAAAGATGTGCTTGATAGATATCCCCACGAATTCAGCGGAGGACAAAGACAGAGAATTGCGATTGCAAGGGCTCTTGCCGTCAGGCCTAAGTTTATAGTTTGTGATGAACCTGTTTCAGCACTGGATGTATCTGTACAGGCACAGATAATTAATTTGTTTTTAAAGCTCAAAGAGGAATATAACCTCACTTATCTTTTTATTTCACATGATTTGCGCGTAGTAAGGTATATAAGTGACAGGGTTGCAGTGATGTATCTGGGTAAGATAGTCGAAATTGCCAGTAGTGAACAATTATATAAAAACCCTTTACATCCTTATACAAAACTGCTACTCTCCTCCATACCGAATATAGGTAAAAAGCGAAATATTAAAAGAGAAATAATAAAAGGAGATTTACCAAGCCCGATTAATATCCCCAGTGGCTGCAGATTTCATACCAGATGCCCAATTGCTGAAGAAAGGTGCATATCCAGTGAGCCCGAATTAAGAAACATTAATAAACTTCACAATGTCGCATGCCATCTTGTCTAACCATATAATCTAACTTGCAAAACTAATTTCTTGTATTATATTTAGAAAAATTTTTTATGATGAATAAATTCGAATTTGATATCAATGAAATAGGAGAAAATGGATTACATATTAAATCCGAGCAGGCTCCTGACTTTTTAAATGACATTAGCAATTCTTTGTTTTGTGTTGAGAATATAAAGTTTAATTCTAATCTGTTTATTGATGCTAATATATATAAGGATCAGAAGCAAATAGTGCTAAACGGCTCTCTTAGTCTAAAATATGTTTCTCCCTGCTCAAGATGTTTAACTGATGTCAATCTTCAAATAAACCCAGAGCTAAATCTGATTTTAGTCCCTAATAATGAAGATGTGTTTGAGTTTGAAAATGATACCGTAGTTTCATCTTATAGCGGCAGCACTATTGATATTACAGACTATTTAAGCGAAATGGTTTCAGTATCGTTTCCTGCTAAAATATTATGTGATCAGGATTGTAAAGGGCTATGTTCAGATTGCGGTGTTGATTTAAATATGGACAGTTGTAATTGTAAGGAAAACTGGATTTCACCAGACTTTGCTGTTTTGAAAAATTATAAAAATTAAATTACATATGGAGTTTTATTATGGCACTGCCTAAAAGAAAAAAATCATCATCAAAGTCCAAGAAAAGAAGAAATCATTACAGGGTTGTAAGCCCAGGAATTTCAGAGTGTCCAAACTGTAGTGAACTTAAACCGCCCCATAGGGCTTGTCCAAGTTGTGGATTCTATAAGGGGAATATTTATAAAGTTGAAAAAGAACAGTCAGAAGAAGAGTCTGAAGAATAAAGACAATAGATTTATGGGAGAAAGTTAATGATTACATATTTATTCCCTGGTCAGGGATCACAATATGTCGGTATGGGACAGGAATTCTATAATGAATTCAAAATTGCTAAAGATACTTTTGATGAAGCTAGCGATATTTTAGGAATAGATATTGCACAGCTCTGCTTTGAAGATAAAAACAATGAGCTTAATCTTACTGTAAATGCTCAGCCGGCAATTCTTACAGCCAGTATTGCCTCAATGAGAGTTTTAGAGAATGAAACAGGGATCAGATCAAACTATGTAGCTGGTCATAGCCTAGGTGAATATTCCGCGCTAGTTGCATCGGGTGCATTTGATTTTAAAGATGCAGTAGCCACTGTGAGAAAGAGAGGTGAATTTACCCAGGGAGCTGTTCCTATAGGTGTTGGTTCAATGGCCGCGATTTTAGGTCTTAAACAAGATGAGGTTGCAGAAATATGTGAGGATGCATCTTCTGATGATTATATGGTAAGCCCTGCTAACTACAATGCGCCGGGGCAGACCGTTATTTCAGGAAATAATGAAGCAATAGAAAAAGCAAAGGAAATGGCAAAAACTAAAGGTGCAAAAAGAGTTGTTACATTAGATGTAAGCGCACCGTTTCACTGTACATTAATGGCACCAGCGGCAGAAAAACTTGGTCAAGTACTTGATAAGATCAAATTTTCAAATATCAAAATACCTTTAATTAATAACTGGGAAGCTAAATTAATCAGAGATCCTGACAAACTTAAAGAAAATCTAATTAATCAGGTTATGGCCCCTGTCCGGTGGTATGAATCAATCAAACTTTTGTACGATAACTTAGACTCGAAAAAATTTATTGAAATAGGCCCTAAAAATGTTCTTACTAATTTGATTAGAAGGACTTTAAAAGATGTTAAGGCAATTAGTATTGATAAACTAGCCGATCTTAAATCACTGAAAGAAAATGGATTTTAACGGAAAAGTTGCTTTAATTACTGGATCATCCCGTGGAATCGGAAAATCAATAGCTAAAGATCTTGCTTCAAAAGGCGCTTTTGTAATTATTAACTATGCTTCAAACGAGCAAGCTGCTCAGAGTGTCAAAGATGAAATTGAAAGCAAGGGCGGCAAGTGTGAGATAAGAGGATTTGATGTTTCATCATACTCACAGGTAAATGATGAAATTGATTCTATTGTAAAAGATCATGGTGAATTGAATTTTTTGGTAAACAATGCTGGCATTACGAGGGATACTCTTCTTATGAGAATGAAAGAAGAGGATTGGGATGCCGTCATAAATGTGAATCTGAAAGGAGTTTTTAACTGCACAAAAGCTGCTTCTAAATACATGGTTAAACAAAAATCAGGAAGAATAGTTAATATAAGTTCTGTAGTAGGTGAAATGGGTAACCCAGGTCAGTCTAACTACTCTGCAACAAAGGCAGGAATAATAGGTTTTACAAAATCAGTATCGAGAGAACTTGCTTCTCGTAATATTACTGTTAATAGTATTGCACCCGGATTTATTGAAACCGATATAACAAGCGGACTGTCAGATAAAGTTAAAGAATATTATCTTGGTCAAATACCTCTTAGCAGGTTTGGTAGTCCGGAGGATGTGTCAGGTGTTGTTAGTTTTTTATTATCAGATGCTGCTTCTTATATAACTGGTGAGGTTATAAGAGTTAATGGAGGCATGTATACTTAAATATTTGAAGGAGGGATAATTTATGGCAGTCGATCAGGAATTACTTGAAAATGTAAAAAAGATGGTGGCGTCTCAACTAGGAAAAGCTGAGGATGAGATTTCACCAGAATCTTCATTTATTGAAGATCTTGGAGCAGATTCACTTGACTTAGTTGAATTGATTATGTCCATGGAAGATGAATTTGGAATTGAAATATCTGATGAGGATGCAGAAAGTATTGTCACAGTGCAGGATACAATAAACTTTATCACGGAGCGAAAAAAATAATGAACAGAAGGGTTGTTGTAACTGGTATTGGGCTTGTTACTCCTCTTGGCGTAGGTAATGACGCTACTTGGGATGGCATTTGTAACGGTCGTTCTGGGGTTACCCGAATTTCTAAGTTTGATCCGTCTATTTTAAAGACTCAAATAGCAGGTCAGGTGCCGGGATTTAATCCTACCGATTTTATGGATCCTAAAGATGCGAGAAGAAGTGATCATTTTATCAAGTTTGCCTGTGCAGCTTCTAAGATTGCACTAGCTGATTCTGGTTTAGAAGTAACAGATGAGCTTTCTACGCGACTGGGTACTATTATTGGTTCTGGTATTGGTGGGATGGATACCTACTACAATACTGTTTTAACTATGGAAAAAAAAGGGCCTTTGAGGGTTTCCCCTTTCTTTGTTCCAAATATTGTATGTAATATGGCATCGGGATATGTGTCTATTTTCTTAAATGCAAGAGGGCCAAATTCTTGTACAACAACTGCCTGTGCAGCAGGTGCTCATGGGGTTGCATATGCAGCTTACTCAATTCAAATTGGTGATGCAGATGCAATGATAGCTGGTGGAACAGAAGCGCCGGTTAATGCTATGACCATTGCTGGATTTAATACAATGAGGGCAATTTCTACAAGTAATGATATACCTGAAAAAGCATCAAGGCCTTTTGATAAAGAGAGAGATGGCTTTATCATAGCAGAAGGCTCGGGAATTGTAATTCTCGAAGAACTTGAGCATGCCAAGAAAAGAGGAGCGAGGATTTATGCTGAATACCTGGGTTCTGGAATGAGCGGTGATGCGTACCATATTACTTCTCCTTCATTAGATGGACCTCAGAGATGTATGGAAGCTGCTTTAAGAAATTCAAAGCTTAATCCATCGGATGTGGATTATATAAATGCACACGGTACATCTACTCAGCAAAATGATATAAATGAAACTAATGCAATTAAGCAGGTATTTAATGGCCATTCCATGAAAATTCCAGTAAGTTCAACTAAATCTATGACCGGACATCTTTTGGGTGCTGCGGGTGGAATTGAAGCGGGTTTTACTTCTTTGGCGATTTATCATGGAATTCTTCCTCCAACCATTAATCTTGACAATCCTGATGAGGGATGCGATCTGGATTATGTTGCCCATGAAGCTAGAGAAAAGAATATTAAGTATGCCATTAGCAATTCATTTGGTTTTGGCGGAACAAACGTTACTCTAGGTTTTAAAAAGTTTGAATCTTAATAATTAAATAACTGTTTTTGTTTTGACTTTTTTAATATTTATCATATCTACTCTGAATCATTTTTGTAGTTTTCTATCTAAAAATAATATATGTTGAGTGAGTAATATTAAAAGTATCAACATATATTATGCAAAAAAGATACAGAAGCACCCTTACAAAAGCCGGCCTTATAGTTGTTTCAGTTCTAATATCTTTAGCTGTATTTGAAATAGGTCTTCGCGTGATAGGATACGATCCGCTTAAACACTTAAAAAACGGCCGTGAATTTATCCTAAGACAATCATTATATAGTGATCTACGATATGAGCTAACACCTGGGGCAAGTGGCTATGCATGGGGTACGGATGTGCAGATTAATGGTAATGGGTATCGCGGGAGATCCGTTGTACCTGGAAAATTCAACGGATTTAGAACAGTAGTGCTTGGAGATTCAATTACATTTGGCAACTTTCTGCCTCTTGAATCAACATATTCATATAGGTTACATGAGATTTTAAACCATAAAAAACCCTCTAAATATGAAGTACTTAATCTGGGAGTTGGCGGTTATGATATTGTGCAGGAAGTATCAAACTTAGAACATCTTGGATTAAATTACAAACCTGATCTTGTAGTTGTGGGATTCTGTCTTAATGACATCGGAATTTCTAGTCCAAATCTTGAGTACATTAACAGTATCGATAAATATAAATCAGGGGCAATTTCTTATCTGCGTACTGCACAGTTTTTTTCAAATGCAGTAGATAAAATACTTCTTGTTAAATGGATGAAAAACATGAATAAACCCGAAATATTTCAAAACCACTACAAAACAAGGATTACACCAATTTCTAAAGATGAACATTTGCTAAGTGAACTAATGAAAAAAGCTCCAGAAAAACATCCTTTAAATTGGTATAAGAGCAAGCAGCATGTAGGACTGTTACGATACGCTTTCGAACATCTGTCAAAATTACAAAAGAAGGAAAAATTTAGAGTTGTAGTATTAATATTTCCCTGGTTAGTCGAAGATTCTGGTATCTATCCCTATATAACTGCTCATAAAATCGTAACTCATGAGGCAAATAGAGTAGGTTTTGAAATAATTGACATTATTGATGAATATATGGATGAAGGTATGGAAAATATTAGAATAAAAGAAAAGGACTTAGTTCATCCCAATGCTTTAGGGCACCAAATTGTTGCACAAAAACTTGCTACTTATATTAATAATATCCAGCATTGAAACCATATTAATACTATTATGTAATAAGTTTATAACGAAATTAATTTAGAAAACATCAATTGAATGCTATATGTTTAATAGTTTCTTGAAATCCGTGTAATGAATATATCCAATTCCAAAACAATTGGATACACTGCGGCAATTATATCTACAGTACTCCTAGGCTCGGTAGGAATATTTGTAAGAAACATAGAAGTAGATGAATATGTTATAACAGTTGCTAGACTCGGTATTGGTTTCCTATTCCTCATTCTTTTTCTTTTACCTAAAAAGGATATACCTAAATTAAAGCTTAAGAACTTATCATTCCCACTCATCTCTACAGGCATTCTACTGGCTTTAACAATGCTTTTCTATATGAAAGCAATAAACAATACTTCGCTAGCAAATGCTGTATTCCTTTTATATCTCGGCCCTCTTATTGCAACCGGACTTACTGCTATATTTTTAAAAGAAAAATTTACCTACTTAAATGTGGGATTGCTTTGCCTTGCATTCTTAGGCTTTTTATT
>SMWS01000147.1 GCA_004356685.1 Deltaproteobacteria bacterium | reverse complement strand
TCCTGCAGGGTCGTCATTTGTTGGGTCTCCGTCAAGAAGGGTTAGAAATCCAAGCCTGCTTTGATTTTCAGGAGCTGTAGGTTCAATACCTGTATTTAGACGAAGAAGATCTGCAATCGGACCTGGGTCTGTACCCTCTGCTGCAACTGGAGCAACATATTGTACAAGTGGCAGAAGATCTATTCTTGGAACATCGGGTATAGGAAGGATGTCCGGACCAAATAGGGCTTCATAAACTGCATTTAATACACGTGCAATCGGTGGATCTAAGAAGAAATCTGAAAATTCAGCATCATCTTTTGGCTTGCTCATACTGAATTTATCTTTAGACCCAACGCCTATTATAAGTTCATTGATCAGAGGATTTGCCATTCTTTGAATCTGTCTAAATTCTTTAGATAATTTAGGCTTTTCTCCCGGACCTCTAATTTTCTTTACTCTCGGTCTAGAAGAGGTTCCCCACATCCCTATTGTAGCTTCAGGATCTGTTGCAGGATGAATTTTGCCGTCGCTAGTGAGTAATGAAATAGGTACTTCAATTGCTATTGCGTTTACGTTGTAACCTGAAAATTCATCGGACGCAAAATTCTGAGTATCGTTGGCATCCTGTTCATCCGTAAGAACACCTTGAACAACGAATCCCTGTGTTCTAAAGTTAAAAGAATCGAATGCCGCTCCTAGGTCAAGCCAAAACGGGTCGTCTACTGTACCAGCGAACACTTTTATACCGTTTTGAACTTCATATATTCCCTTTTCGAACAATGATGGATAATCCGGCATAGTTCTTGGTCCAACATTTGTTGGAACTTTGAATAAAGGTTTACCTGTTACATTTTCTATAACAGTGCGAATACCATTCTTAACCATTGTAACGGTATAAGTCTGTCTCATGCCCAAACCCTCTGAACCGGGTCCATCCAGGGCTGTAATTGCAGGCGGCACCACCAAGTTGCCGACTGTAGGATTGCCGTCAAGATCATCGGGTGCATTTTCGGGAGCATTTATACCATCAAGCGCTCCTACATAAACTGTAAATACGTTAGGCAGTCTGAATTCTGTCTTAAATCTGAATTCAAACACAATATCCTCTTTAGCATCATGGTCATTATCTACCCTGATTGCATAAAGTATCTCTTCATCAAACGGAAAGTATGTAGGCCCGTTTCCTGGTTCAAGAAAAGGATCATAATTTACTATCATTGTAACTTTTTCTGAAGCTTTTGGATCATCCGGATCATAACTTACAAATGCAAAGACATCCGTTATATCAGCTTCGTCATCTATAGCTGTTATAGGTGCTTCTCTGTGGTTTGCACCAAATGAGTTTATGTTCAGTCCCATTGTAAGGGATAAAATAAAGAAAAGTATGAGAATGATACTTTGTTTGTTTGCTTCAAGAATTCTCATATCTTTACCTCCTATAATAAATTTTATATACATATACGGAGGCTGTACGCAGATTGGATTAATTTAATTGAAAAAAATTAAATTAATAAAGTGGTAGTTTAATCCTGAGTACAAAGAATTAAGATTAAATATAGGCTGGCTTTAATGTAGAAATGCTTTAGGGTAACACTAAACGATATACCTAAATGGATGATAAAGCTGTAGAAATCATTTTAATATAGGTTCTACGCCGATGATTTTAATATTTTTTGCTATGTAAGCCATCGAGCCTGCTCCAAGCGTGGTTCCACCTCTTAGATACAGTTCATTGCTGTTTGCAGCAACGGTTATCGGAAGCACGCCGCTTGTACTGCTTAAATATCTGTTATATTTAGGATAGTTTGAATAGTATTCAACTTTAACTCTTATATTCTTGTAATCTATATCGGCGGTATTTTCAATTTTTACATGATGAATAATTGCTACTCGGGCTGCAACATAAAACTTCCAATCGGTTATTTTTAGATACTTCTCGGGGTTTTCTATCATATCCTTGTTAGATTTTTCTGATGCAGTTGTATCTAAAAAGCCTGTGGAAAAAAATATTGTTAAGATCATAAATACTGATATAAGGTTTTTCATAGTATCCCTCCTTATTTTTATATATTATTATTGTAGCAGAAAAATCTAATCATGTATGAGTAAGGGGCAAAAATGGTTAAAATAACTTTAAATATAAGAAAAAATCAGTATAATCTATAGGCTCGGCTGAATACTCCCCGAGAAAGCCGTTTCTTTTAGGATTTTATTCCTGGGTAGAAATTAAAGCACATAACAATAATATATTGATTATTTTATTGATTATTCATAATTATATTTTTTGTAGGTGATTTGTTAAATGAGCAAAGTTGGATATCCAAAAAAACAAGGTTTATACGACCCGCAGTTCGAGCACGATTCTTGTGGTATTGGATTTGTGGTAAATATAAAAGGCAAAAAATCACATAAAATTGTACAACAGGGTATTGAAGTTCTTCTTAATCTTCAGCACAGAGGGGCATGCGGTTGTGAAGCTAACACTGGAGACGGCGCAGGGATTCTAATCCAGATGCCAGACAAATTCTTACATAAGGTATGTAAGGATGAAAACATTGAACTCCCGGATTACAAACAATATTGTGTGGGTTCAGTGTTTTTGCCACCTGATAAAACCCAAAGAGAATCAATAGAGAAGGAATTAGAACGTATTGTGGAAGAAGAAGGGCAAAAGCTTCTAGGATGGCGTACTATTCCAACAGATAATTCCTCCCTGGGTAACACGGCTGTATCATGTGAACCTTTTATGAGACATGTTTTTATAGGAAGAAATCCAGATATAGAAGATGATATGGATTTTGAACGCAAGCTTTACGTTATAAGAAAACTCTGTGATAACGCTATCAGATATAGTGGTATGAAGGGTGGAGAGTATTTTTATGTGGCCAGTTTGTCTTATAGAACTCTAGTCTATAAAGGAATGCTAACAACCGACCAATTGGAATCTTACTATCCAGATTTAACAGATGATTATTTGGAATCAGCAATCGCTCTCGTACATTCACGTTTTAGTACTAATACTTTTCCTAGCTGGGATAGGGCTCATCCCTACAGGTATGTTATACATAACGGCGAAATCAATACGCTTAGAGGAAACCGAAACTGGATGCATGCACGTCAGGCTATGCTAGAAACTAACTTGTTCGGCGAGGATATTAGTCGCATATTCCCAATTATCAATTCCGAAGGTAGTGATTCGGCAGCTTTTGGTAACTGCCTTGAGTTTTTGATACTTTCAGGAAGATCCATAGAGCATGCAGTAATGATGATGATTCCCGAACCATGGTCCAAGCATGAAAGCATGCCTCAATTCAAAAAAGACTTTTACAATTACCATAGCTGTATAATGGAACCCTGGGACGGACCTGCATCAATTGGATTTACCGACGGTGAAAAAATAGGCGCCGTGCTTGATAGAAACGGGCTTAGACCATCCAGATATTACGTAACAAAGGATGATATCGTTGTATTAGCCTCGGAGGTAGGTGTCCTGGATATGCCTGCTGAAAATGTTGAATATAAGGGGAGATTACAGCCCGGAAGAATGCTGTTAATTGATACCAAAGAAGGTAGAATAATAGAAGACGAAGAGTTAAAGGAGAGACTTTCAAAGGAAAATCCTTATGGAAAGTGGTTAGAGGAAAACCTATTACACATCGATAATATCAATGAACCCGATATAAAAGACGAAAAAATTGATTTTGATCATGATGAAATACTTGTAAGACAAAGAACTTTTGGATATACCTTTGAAGATCTAAGAATCTTGATCGGGCCCATGGCAAACAGCGCCGTAGAGCCTGTGGGTTCTATGGGAGTGGATACACCTCTCGCATCTTTATCCGACAAATCAAAACTTCTCTATAACTACTTTAAGCAGTTATTTGCCCAGGTGACCAATCCTGCAATTGATGCAATAAGAGAAGAAATAATTACAGATACTAAAATAACTCTCGGTTCAGAAAGGAATTTGATTAACCCTGTTCCGCAAAGTTGCAGGAAAATTGAATTAGATACACCATTTCTCACAAACAAGAACCTCAAAAAGTTAAAAGGTCTCAATGATAAAGATTTCAAATCCCAGGTTTTCTCAATACAGTTCAACCCAAATAAGGGCAGAAAAGGGCTTGAAAAATCGTTAGATAATTTGTTCAATGAAGTGGATGAAGCAATTTCTAATGGCGTAAACATAATTATTCTTTCCGACAGGGATTTTGATAAAGAAAACTGCCCGATTCCTGCCCTCCTGGCCGTTTCGGGTCTTCATCATCATTTAATCAGGAATGGTAAAAGAATGAAAGTGGGAATCATTATTGAATCGGGTGAACCCAGAGAAGTTCATCATTTTGGTCTATTGATAGGTTATGGAGCTAATGCAATAAATCCTTATCTAGCATTTGAGACATTGGTTGATATGATAAATCAGAATATGCTCCAAGATATAGATTATGAAAGAGCCATTTCTAATTATGTAAAAAGTCTTGTAAAAGGCGTAGTTAAGATAATGTCCAAGATGGGTATTTCTACAGTTCAGAGTTACCACGGAGCTCAGATATTTGAAGCACTGGGTCTAAACCAACAATTTATTGACAAATATTTCACCTGGACTCCTTCAAGAATAAAAGGTGTAGGTATTGATGTTATTACAGAAGAGGCCATTCAGAGACATTCCAAAGCCTTTCCGGAAAGAGAAGTTGATGAAGATACCCTTGATGAAGGTGGTATCTACCAGTGGAGGTATGAAGGCGAACGGCACATGTGGAACCCTCAAACGGTTCACAAACTGCAATATGCATCAAAAACAAATAGTTATAAAGTTTATAAAGAGTTTGCCGAACTATCCAATAATGAGGAAAAAGAACATTTTACCTTAAGAGGACTTCTTGACTTTAAATTTCCTAAAAAATCAATTCCTTTAGATGAAGTGGAATCAATCGAAGAAATATGCAAAAGATTTAATACAGGCGCAATGTCTTATGGTGCTATAAGCAAAGAAGCACACGAAAGCCTTGCTATAGCAATGAATCGTATGGGCGGCAAAAGCAATACTGGTGAAGGAGGAGAAGATGCAGAGAGGTATACCCCCGATCCCAATGGAGACTCCAGAAATAGCTCAATTAAACAGGTTGCTTCAGGTAGATTTGGTGTTACAAGCGAATATCTGGTTAATTCGGATGAGCTACAAATCAAAATAGCTCAGGGAGCAAAGCCTGGAGAAGGGGGACAGCTGCCTGGGAAAAAGGTGTACCCATGGATCGCCAAAGTAAGATTTTCTACGCCTGGCGTGGGTCTAATTTCTCCCCCACCACACCACGATATTTATTCAATCGAAGACCTGGCAGAGCTTATATATGACCTGAAAAACTCCAATAAATATGCGAGAATTAATGTAAAACTTGTATCGGAAGTGGGCGTCGGCACTATAGCCGCAGGTGTCGCAAAAGGTCATGCAGATGTGATTTTAATTAGTGGTACTTCAGGGGGTACGGGTGCTTCATCACAGAGCAGTATTCAACATGCAGGATTACCATGGGAGCTGGGTATAGCTGAAACACACCAGACATTACTGCTTAACAATCTCAGAAGCAGGGTAGTCCTCGAAACAGACGGACAGATGAAAACCGGAAGAGACATAATTATTGCTGCGCTTCTGGGCGCAGAGGAGTATGGATTATCAACTGCTCCGCTTGTTGTACTGGGTTGTATAATGATGAGGGTTTGTCATTTGGATACCTGCCCCGTGGGTGTTGCAACACAAAATCCTGAGCTTAGGAAAAATTTTACTGGTGATCCCGGGCACGTAGTAAATTATATGAAATTTGTAGCCCAGGAAGTAAGAGAATATATGGCCAGACTTGGTTTTAGAACTATTAATGAAATGATAGGAAGGTCTGACAAGCTTAAAATGAGAAAAGCTGTTCATCACTGGAAAGCAAAAGGTATTGATCTTACAGATGTTCTTAAAAAACCGGATGTACCTGATGACTATGGTACATACCATCAGATAGACCAGGATCACGGATTGGAAAAATCATTGGATGAAACAGTACTCATGGATATTTGCAAACCTACTTTGGAAAAGGGTGAGTTAGTTGAAGCCATATTACCGATTAATAATATAAATAGAGCTGTCGGAACTATATTGGGAAGCGAGCTTACCAGAAGATATGGTATGGACGGTTTGCCTGAAGATACTTTGAAGCTCCATTTCAACGGTTCAGCCGGTCAGAGCTTTGGCGCTTTTATTCCCAAGAGCATGACATTGATACTGGAAGGCGATTCAAATGATTACATCGGCAAGGGTCTATCGGGTGGAAAAATAATAGTGTTCCCACCCAAAAAGTCTACTTTTAAACCTGAAGATAATATTATCATAGGTAATGTGGCTTTTTATGGTGCAACTGGAGGAGAAGCTTACATTAGGGGAATTGCAGGTGAGAGATTTTGCGTAAGAAACAGCGGAGTTAACGCAGTAGTTGAAGCCGTCGGAGATCATAGTTGTGAATACATGACTGGCGGAAGAGTGGTCATATTAGGTTCAACAGGAAGAAATTTTGCCGCTGGTATGTCGGGTGGAATAGCCTATATATTTAACGAGGATGGAAATTTTGAAACTAAATGCAATAAAGATATGGTGTCTCTCGAAGGTCTTGAAGGCGAAGATCAAAAAACTCTCAAGTATATGATAGAAAAACACCTGGATTATACAAACAGCAATGTAGCAAAAAATATTCTCAACTCCTGGAGCGAGAGTATCCAAAAGTTTATAAAAGTAATGCCTAATGATTACAGAAGAATGCTAGAACAGATTGAAGCTGCACAGGAAAGTGGCCTGAGCGGTGATGATGCTCTAATGTCCGCCTTTGAAGAAAACAAGAGAGATCTTGCGCGTGTTAGTGGTAATTAACAATGAATTATAACGAACAATTGTGTATATATCCTGGGGGGCTGGTTAATGGGTAATCCCACTGGTTTTATGGAATATACAAGGGAGCTTGCAAAAGACCGTTCCGCTAAAAATAGGATAAACGACTGGGATGAATTCCATATACATCTGCCTGAAAATGGGTTGCAGGAGCAGGGTTCAAGATGTATGGACTGTGGAGTTCCTTTTTGCCAGGCTGGGACAATTCTAAATGGTATGACTACTGGGTGTCCTATAAATAATCT
>SMWS01000146.1 GCA_004356685.1 Deltaproteobacteria bacterium | reverse complement strand
TTATTTTTACTCCAATAAAGTCCTCAATCTCGGCTTCAGGATCTAAATTTACAGCCTCACTTATTGCTATCTCCACATCGCTATCAGTAACTTTTTTGACAACCTTTTTAAACTCAAACAATTCTACTTCGCCATCGTCTTCGTTAAAATGTACTTCGAGTTCTGTAAATTTCCCGTCAGAACGAAAAAGTCTCTCAGCAGCAAGCAATACTGCCTCTTCAATTGCGCTTATTATGACTTCTTTTTTCACGCCTTTATCTTTACTGACTGAATCTAAAATGCGTGTCAGTTCGGTAACAACCATTTGTTACTACCTCCTAAAAATCTAGTTCCAAGTTTGCTTTTACTATACTGCTCAGTGGAATGTCATAGTTTTTACCTTCATATTCTATATTGATTGTATTATCTACAAAATCAACAAGATTCACATTCCTTAACACGTACTGCTTTTTAATGGGGTTAATAAGTTTTAATCTTAATTTTTTACCAATGTTTTTTCCAAAATCTGCAGGTTTTTTCAACTGTCTTGTCAGGCCCGGCGAAGAAACTTCCAGATTATATGAGCCTGGAATAATGTCATGAACGTCCAATAGAATACTAAGCTCCCTGCTAACTACCGAACAATCATCCATGTTTACGCCGCCTTGTTTATCTATAAACACTCTCACAATTTTCCCTTTTCCTTCTGACTTATATTCCAAATCTACAAGTTCAAAACTTTTCTCTGTAAGTATCGGGTCAATCAACCTTTCAATCTTAGAGACTATTTCATTATTTTGTATCTCCATTTATAATAAACCTTTTTATTTTAAAACAAATAAAAAAGCGGGCATAAACCCGCTTTTAAATTCTAGATATTACCTCAATGCTAAATATTGAGCAAGTAGTAAGAATAAGCTATTTTATATCATTAACAAATTAGCACTTATTATATAATTTATAAACATGAAAATAATAAAAACTATTAAAAGAGCTCTTCACTTCGATAGCACTCTATATTCCGAGATTGAAGAAAAGAATGAATACAATATCCAGGCTATACTGGTTGTTGTCTTAGCCTCAATATTTCCTGCGGTAGCAATTCAGGGATTCGACGTCTTTGGAATAATAATAAGCTTTATTTACGAACTTTTATCCTGCATATTTTGGATTGGCATAATCGTTGTTATGGCTATTAAGGTCTTGGATATTAGAATAGTACCCATAAATTTTGCAAGATGCATAGGTATTGCGCTTTTCCCTTTGTTGTTGATGATCTTGGTTTTGATTCCTTATATAGGAATTTATTTAGCTATTATAGGCATAATTTTATCAATTCTATCTGTTTTTAAAGTTGTACAGGAACTCTTAGAAATTGAGTTTAGCCTTGCTTTAGTATTAGCAATGATAGGCGCGATACCATTTATTCTAGTAAATTTTTATCTTATTTATCAAAAATAGTTTATTAACTGACTTTTTTAATCTTAGTTAACAGATTTTTTAAATAAGAAATATCGGAATTAGAATATTTATTCTGAAATCTCATAATTGAATACTTAGTAGTAAAGTCTTCAAAAATCTTATATCGGGCTCCACCATTAGATACTACGTATTCTGAAAACTCTTTTGCTGTCTGATAATCTTTTTTATTGAACCCTTTTTTTGAGAGTAGCTTAATACAGTTGTTATAAATCTTAGTTACAGAATTTTGCTTATGCTTAGAAAAGTTCTTACCTTTGTGGAATCTGTCACTGTTATAAAAGATAAAACCCAGTATTGATACTACAGCAATAAGTACAATTAGGTTTTTACTGCTTTTATTTTTGAGATTAAAGTTATTAAATACCTTGTTTTTATTCCAGGAAATCTTTTGTCTTGCGGTTGCAAATAATCTTATCTGATCTGTCCGACTAAAATCGATTACATATCTTTGCCACCTGTATCTTAAATAATCAATATAGGACATCACAGAAGAAATTCCTCCAGCATCCTGATTAAAATTAATCGGTGGAGGGGTAGGATCAAAAGTCACCCATCCTTGCTTGGGGAAAAATACTTCTACCCACGAATGCGCATCACTTTCTCTTATGAGATAAAAATTGCCATGCTCATTCCAGCTTCCGCCAATAAAGCCATTTACTATCCTGGAGGGTATTCCATTTAGTCTTAGAAAAACCACCATTGCCGTCGCAAAATATTCGCAGTGCCCTTCTTTTTTCTCAAGTAAAAATGTTTCTAATGGAAACTCTTTAGTACCACTATCGAGGGTAAGCGTGTAATTCATTTCTTCTAACAAATATCTGACAATGGTTCTGGCTTTTTGATAAGCAGTGGAATCGTTTTGAGTAATTTTAGATGAGAGGTCTTTAATTTCGCTGCCTATCTGAGGAAGCTGCAGATATCTTTCTTTAATATAGTACGAATACTGATCTGACTCTTGATTTAGGCTACTATCAGGATAAATATTAATCTCAGAATATGCTTTATATTTCATTCTTTGCCTTGGATTGAAAGGCAGGAAATAAGAGTTATTGACTTCATAGATTCCGCCTGAATAACCCCTGACCCCTCCGCCAAATCCCGAGTAACCAACAGGCGTGTTAATAGCAAATAGTATATCGGTATCAATTGGTTCTGTTATTACTTCTTGGGCTATCACGTTTTTTGTATCCTCTTTAATATTTATTAATCCATACCTGTTGTTCTTATATTCTTTTTCATAGTCACCATATTTTTCAGAATCAACGCTCCATGTAACTCCGTCGAAATGATCTAGGGCTATCCCCCTCCAGTAAAGGTAATCGTTTATCTTGCCCTTTTTATTTAAAATCCTTACTCTCATAACAGCAGAATGGTCTTTTTTTATTTCACCGATTTTTCCCAGTCGCACAGTATCAGAAAAGCCTGTTTTCAGAACTCTGGGGTTAATAAAACTGCTTGAAAAAAATTCGGTTCTGAGCCTGGGTAAGGCAAGAAACAGTAGTATGGAAATAAATATGATAAAAACGGCTAAAACCAAAGAGGTACCCATAAATGCTTTAGTTACTACTTTTTGATCAGGCTCAACACCAGCGTCATCAGACTCCTTTTTTAGGTTATAAATAATGAGTGCCCAAAGAGCTGCTAACACATAGATAATTAATGCAAGACCATAGCTGATTTCTATTGATAAGATGGCGCCAGCCATAAACTGAAAAAAGCTTATTAAATAGATTTGTATAATTTCTCTCATCCCTTTAACGCCTAGATGTCGGATTATCTGGATGAAGATTAAGAAATTAAGAATTCCCTGAAATACTTCTTGTGAAAAATATAGGATACTTGCCAAAATATATATAAGCATGAAAAATGCGAGAATTGTAGAAGCTCTATGGTTAAAATAATAATTCTTCTTATATCTGTCATTTATGTAGCTGAGTGTGAGTGACAAATAAAATATAACTATAGTGATAGGACTTACCTGACCGGTTATTGCAAGCGTAGTAAAACCCAAAAATGATATTAAATGCGTAAAAACTATTAGAGCAAGTGATATACTCAATTAAGATCCCCAGCATATTTTAATTCGAGTTCTCTTAGCTTCTTTATTTTATCTCTATACTGCGCTGCTTTTTCATACTGCAGCTTTCTAGATGCTTTTTTCATGTCACTAGTAAGCAACTTTACTATCCCTGGTATCTTATCTGGCATGACGCTGTCAATCTCTGTATCCAAATCTTTTGGAACTGTATAATAGTCATATTCAAATATAGATGATAAAATATCATTAATATTTTTTTCAATGCTTTTGGGCGTAATATTGTTCTCTGAGTTAAAAACTTTTTGTATTTCTCTTCTCCTGTTTGTTTCTTTAAGCGCTCTTGAAATTGATCCGGTTATAACATCTGCGTAAAGTATAACCCTTCCCCTGACATTTCTTGAAGCCCTTCCAAACATCTGAATAAGAGATGTCTCCGAACGAAGAAACCCCTCTTTATCTGCATCGAAAATCACAACTAGAGATACCTCTGGTATATCCAGTCCTTCACGAAGTAAGTTTATTCCAACAAGTATATCAAATTCACCCAGTCTCAGATTTCTTATAATCTTAATTCTCTCAAGAGTATTGATATCAGAGTGAAGGTAATTCACTTTTAGTCCGAGATCTTTATAATATTCTGTTAAATCTTCAGCCATTCTCTTTGTTAAAGTAGTAATTAATACTCTGTCTCCAACCTCTATTGTACTATTTATTTCTTCAAGCAGATCATCAACCTGGTTTTCGGCTGGTTTAATCTCTACAACAGGATCAATAAGTCCTGTAGGTCTTATAATTTGCTCAATTACGGCACCTTTTGATTTTGTAATTTCATACTCTGCAGGGGTAGCTGAGACATAGATTGCACGATTAACTTTTCCTTCAAATTCCTCGAAATTAAGTGGCCTGTTGTCAAGCGCTGAAGGAAGCCTAAAACCATATTCGACCAATGTTTTCTTCCTACTCCTGTCTCCTTCATACATCCCGCGTATCTGGGGCATTGTCTGATGACTTTCGTCAATCACAATTAAAAAGTCCTCAGGGAAATAGTCTATTAGTGTCCAAGGGGGCTGCCCTGCAGCTCTTCCTGTTATGTGTCTGGAATAGTTTTCAATCCCGTTGCAAAAACCCATCGTTGTAAGTAGCTCTAAATCATAGTTTGTTCTTTCTTCAATTCTTCTGGCTTCAAGGTATTTATTCTCTTTTTCAAGATCTTTAATTCTTTGTCTTAATTCTTGTTTAATTGCTTCAATTGCAATATTTATTTTCTCCTGAGGAGCCACGTAGTGTGAGCTTGGATAAATGATAGTCTTATCTACTTTTTTTAAAGTTTTTCCTTTTAGAGGGTCAATTTCTTTTATAGATTCAACTACTCCTTCAAAAAACTCAATTCTTATGGCTGTAGATTCCTGATGGGATGGAAATACTTCAACTTGGTCTCCTCTGTATCTGAAAGTTCCTCTGCTAAGCTCAGTATTAGTTCTCCTGTATTGAACGTCTTTAAGCTTGTTTAATAAAATCTTTGGATCCAGATTTTTCCCTGTTTCTACGGCTGTAATCAGACCGTAATAGTCCTGAGGTGAACCTATTCCATATATACAGGAAACGCTTGAAATAATAATTATATCCTTTCTCTCAAAAAGAGCCGATGTTGCAGAGTGACGCAGCCTGTCGATAGTTTCATTTATTGCTACGTCTTTGTCTATATAAGTATCGGTAGTTGGAATGTAGGCTTCTGGCTGGTAATAATCATAATAGCTTACGAAATAGTGTACTGAATTTTGAGGGAAAAGCTCTTCAAATTCTCCGTAAAGCTGGGCTGCAAGAGTTTTATTGTGTGCAATTATTAAAGTAGGAATCTCAATATTATTTATAACATTTG
>SMWS01000145.1 GCA_004356685.1 Deltaproteobacteria bacterium | reverse complement strand
CTTACGGCATTGAATACAGTTCAGAACACGAAATAAAGAAGGCACATCTTGAAATGGATCCTATCCCTATCACAACCTACAATAAGAACCTCCCTTCACAACTGGATCAGATAATTCTAAAAGGTTTATCAAAAAATCCCAAAACAAGACATCAAACTGCAACTGACTACCTTATAGCTATAGATAATTTTATTGAGGCTAACAAATCAAAAAAGATTAAAACAATGGAACTGTCAGAGGGCAAACATACAACCGCGGTAAACCTTAATAGTGTTAATTTCACTTTTAAAGGAAAAATACAAAATACTCCATTTCATAAACTCCTGGTTGATTTATTTAATAAAAAGCAAACGGGATTTCTTTATATCGATTCAGATATAAAACTCCAAATTTATTTTCAAAATGGTTATATAGCTAATGTAAGCGGAGTAATTGAAGACTTAACCCTGGGAGAGATGCTCGTAAGAAGCACGAAGATTACAAAAGAAGATCAGAAGCAAGCTGTAAATTTTTCTTTAGAAACGGGATTAAAAATCGGAGAAGTGCTAATCACAATGAATAAGATCAGCTCTCATGATCTGAGTTCTCTGCTGGAAGATCAGATAAAAGACAAGCTTAGCAGAGGATTCTACTTAAGAAAGGGAAATTTCGCTTTTAAAGATCTAGATCAGCTAAGACTAAGTATAGCTTATAATATACATCCACTTCAGATTGTTTATGATCATGTTATTACTACCAAGTATAGCAATTTAGACGAGGATTTATGGAACCAGAAATTGAATTCAAGCTATATGGTTTGCAGTGATATTGAACAAAAATTAAAGGGCATAGTTTTTTCAAATTCAAAAGAAGTAAGAATCATAGACACTATAAAAAAGACTAACAAGCTAATTGATCCTACAAAAGATATACCACTCGAAAAAGAGTCGAAGTTTAACCTTTTGCATTTCCTAATTATTTCTGAGTTAATTGAAACTGTTGAAAGCAAAGATACCACTGACCCCGCTTTACAAGAAGATATACAGACTAAAGATAATAAAAACATTAAAGATCAGCCTTCAGATAAAAGTAAAAAAGTTAAGTATAAAATAACCAGGAAGCTATCAAGCGGCAAAACTATGTCATACAAAGAAGAGTTGGATATACCAGCCGATATAACAGAACAGCAAAAGACATTAAAAAAAGAAAATACAAAGATAAATGTTGATATAGAAGATGATGATGACAAAACAGAGATACTGAGTTCCAAAGAAAACAAAGAATTAATTAAAAAGTTTAAAAAGGTTTGAACTTCTAAATTACCTTTTTAGCTCTTTTTTTTATTCACTTTAAGTAAAGAAATAATATTCACAACTTATGTAATAAAATCCAATAACTGCTTAATTTTTAAATAATAAAGTTCCACTTGTAATAAGTTTAATTTAGTTAATACTGTACGACCTTTTAGTATCTAGGAGAAAAAAAAGAGACTTAGATGATAAAAAATAATATAAGAAATATAGTAATTATTGCACACGTAGATCATGGAAAAACAACTCTCTTAGATGCTATGCTTAAGCAGAGTGGAGTATTTAGGGAAAATGAGTATGTTGAAGAAAGGGTCATGGATTCCATGGATCTTGAAAAAGAACGTGGGATAACTATTATGGCAAAAAATACCTCCATACTCTACAAGGATACTAAAATAAATATTGTTGACACACCAGGACATGCTGATTTTGGTGGAGAGGTTGAAAGAAGCCTAAACATGGTCGATGGAGCGCTACTGCTTGTAGATGCAAGCGAAGGACCACTACCCCAGACAAGGTTTGTAGTTAAGAAAGCATTAGAGCAAAATCTACAAATAATTTTAGTTATTAATAAGATTGACAGATCCGATGCAAGGCCCGAAGAAGTTATTAACGAGGTATACGATCTTTTTATTGAGCTGGATGCAGATGAAGATCAAATAGAATTTCCCATAATATATACCAATGCAAAACTTGGTATTGCACTTGACAAAATAGATGGAAATTCAACTAATCTAAAGATATTATTTGAAACAGTTATAAATTCGATTCCTGGTCCAGAAGTACAAAATGAAACCGATACCCAGTTTTTGATCACTAATCTTGATTACGATAATTATGTTGGCAGAATTGCTATTGGAAGGCTCATGAATGGCTTTCTTGAACCAAATAAAAGCTATACTCTTTGTAGCAAAGGTAACAAAATCACAAATATTAAAATCTCTGTGTGTTACACATACCAGGGGCTCGGTAAAATTAAGACAGAAAAAATAGAGGCAGGAGATATCGCTGCTATTGCAGGAATAGAAGACGTGGAAATTGGAGACACTATCTCTCCACTGGACAATCCCTTGCCTCTGCCGAGAATTAAGGTTGATGAACCCACAATATCGATGGTCTTCTATGTAAATAATGGCCCAGATGCAGGAAAAGACGGCAAGTTTTTAACTTCACGACATATACGTGAACGATTAGAACGTGAACAGGTCAGAAACGTTGCGATAAAAATAAAGGATACTGACAGAGCCGATGCTTTTGAGGTTGCCGGAAGGGGCGAACTCCAGATGGCTGTTTTAATTGAAACGATGCGACGCGAGGGTTATGAATTCATGGTATCTAAACCCCAGGTTATCACCAAAGAAAAGAATGGAAAAGTTACAGAACCTGTCGAGAGGATATTTGTGGATGTACCTGAAAATAATGTTGGTATCGTTACCGAAAAAGTAGCCAAAAGGAAAGGCAGGATGGTAAATCTCCGCAACAATGGAAACGGACGAGTTGATATAGAATTTATTATTACATCGAGGGGACTTATAGGTTTCAGAAGTCAGTTCCAGATAGATACCAAGGGTGCTGGTGTTTTAAATACCTTTTTTGAAGGCTATGAGCCATGGTATGGACCAATACCCCAACGATCAACCGGAGCTCTTGTATCCGACAGATCAGGAAAATCTAATACTTTTGCGAGCCTTGCAATGGTAGATAGAGGTGAGCTTTTTATTGATGTCGGCACTCAGGTTTATGAAGGCATGGTTATCGGGGAAAGAAACAGAAGCGGTGATCTAAACGTGAATATAACAAAAGAGAAAAAGTTAACAAATATGCGCAGTCAGAATTCTGAGGCAACTGTAGTGCTTAGACCCCCAAGACCTCTATCACTCGATCAGTCCATTGAATTTATTGCTGAGGACGAGCTTGTAGAAGTGACCCCCCTTTGTCATAGGCTAAGAAAAATGGAGCTAAATGCCACGCAGAGAGCTATAGACAGCAAGAGAGCCAAAAAGCAATAATCATTATTTTATTTCCAAAGATTAACCAGTACCCTGCCCTTCTGTTTCCCTTCTAAAATTAGATCAATATTCTCGCTTAATTGTTCCAGAGATATCTCACTGCATAATAGTTCAAAATTGTCCAGCTTCCATTCATCTGCAATTTTGTTCCAAATAGCAACTCTTTTGTCCATTGGATAATTCTGTGAATCCACTCCCAGCAGATTAACACCTCTGAGGATAAAAGGATAAACATTGGTTTTTAATTCAACCCCACCCACATTTCCACAGCAAGTAACAGTGCCATGCTGTTTTGTTGAATGAATAGCCGTTGTTAAAATATCCCCGCCAACTGCATCTACAACACCTGCCCACCGTCCTTTTAACAGTGGCCTCGACAGATCTACAGAATCCTCTCTTGAGATAACTTCTTTTGCCCCAATATCTTTTAGAAATTGCTCCTGATCTTTTTTCCCGGTAGAAGCAACAACTTCATATCCAATTTTAGCAAGCATAGCAACCGCTGTGCTTCCAACTCCACCCGTAGCGCCAGTTACAAGAATTTCTCCATCATTAGGAGTTACTCCATTTTGCTGTAGTTTATAAATGCACAGTGCCGCTGTAAAACCTGCAGTGCCGTAAATCATACTCTCCCTTTGTGATAGACCTTGAGGTAGTTTAATTACCCACTCTGCAGGTACTCTTATGTACTGACCAAACCCCCCCAATGTGTTTACTCCAAGATCATATGCATGAACTATTACCTCTGCACCTTTCTTTATATTATCGGAACTTGACTGCTCAACTATTCCCGATGAGTCAACCCCCGGTGTATGTGGATAATTTCTGGTTACCCCCTTGCTACCAATTGCTGACAGAGCATCCTTGTAATTGAGCGAAGAGTAATTAACTTTAACTAAAACATCACCCTCAGGAAGATCATCAGTAGACCTCTCTTTTATCTCTCTTACGTATTTCACATCTTCTGTTTTGCTTACAACCAGTGCCTTAAAATTAATGCCCACTTTACTTTCCTCCGTTAGTAATAAAATTTACATTGTGTCTTAATATAGGTTTTATATATCATATAAATATTAACTATAAATTTGAATATAATAAATATTATGGAGAGTAATGATAATGATAAAAATCTATAAAACAATTTCCAAAGGTTATTATTTAATGTTATTGCCTTTTCTAATATTTATTAGTCTTTTTTTGTCATCATGTAGCAACCAAACAAACGCTTCCGACTTTCCAGACTGTTTTGTTGGTACTTATATAAATCAAGTTGGTGATGGGGCAGAGAATATCTGGAATCTTTATAAAGATGGTAATTTTGCAGGCCATAGTTCGACAGAAGAGGTATTTAATTTCTCAGGACAGTTAGGTTCATGGGTCAGGACCGGTAATAGTGAGGCAGAAATAGTATTTCTTGATTTCTCTTTTGATGATGAAGGCGTAAAATCTAATATTGCAAGGGTCGATATAGATATAACTTTTAAAGGAGATAATTGTGAGGAGATAGAAGGTAGTTTCGAATTAAGATTTTTTGAAGATGATGAAGACCCTCTGGATATATTTTCTGATGACGGTGAAGTGATTAAGGATACTTTTACTGGGAGCAAACTACTGTTGTAAATTTATATTATTAGTATTACGATTACTATATAAATATACTGTATTAATTATTAATCAATCAAGAAACCAAGTATCAGCTAAAAATATATGTTATATTATACGTAATAAAAAATAGACTCTTAAAGAAGGGTTCATCAAATAATGAACTTCAAAACTTTATAAGGAAAGGAGGTTTTAAATGAGGAATAGAAACACAGCATGGATGTATATTTTGATAGTTATGATAGCGGGATTTATGGCTTTGAATAATACACAAGCATCTGATGACGACAAAAAGGCAGTTATGGAAGCGACTGATAAGTTCTATGTTGCTTTGAACTCTATGTTTAAAGGCGATTTGGATCTTATGAAAGAGGTCTGGTCTCATGCAGACGATGTTACATATATGGGTCCAGGGGGCGGTATCAAGATTGGTTGGGATCAGGTGCTTGCAAGTTGGGAGGCACAGGCTGCCATGAAACTTGGAGGAAGTGTACATGCCGAGGATATGAGTATTACTGCTGGTAACGAGATTGCAGTTAGCAATAATTATTCAAAAGGTGAGAATATAGATTCCGAAGGCAAGCCTCAGAAAGTCTCAATCCGTGCAACAAACACAT
>SMWS01000144.1 GCA_004356685.1 Deltaproteobacteria bacterium | reverse complement strand
AGGGGTTACAAATGATTGCTAATTAATGATGATGAAATAATGAAAAAGATTATTATTTTTGGTTTCCTATTTTTTATCTCTCTATTCTTATCCTGCCAAAATGATACTCAATCTACAAAATCTGATAAAAAACCTCCTAAAAACGACTACAAAAAAACTTCCCTCCAAATAATCAGAATTACTCCATCAGGAGAAGATGTGCCTGCTGGAAGGCAAATTGTTCTTCAGTTTAACCGCGCGGTAGTGCCAATTGGGCGGATGGATAGGAAGTCTGAAGAAATTCCTATTCAGATTACACCCGAAGTAAAATGCCAGTGGCGATGGTTAAATACTACAGCTCTTGCCTGCCAGCTGGATGATAAAAACACGCTTTCCAAAGCCACTAAGTACAAATTGATTATTAGTCCAGGAATAAAGGCAGAAGACGATGTGACTATTGGTGGAGTGCATAGACATGAATTTATTACTGAGCGTCCGATGGTCAGATATCCAAGGGTTCATAACTGGAAGAGCCCGGGTATTCCAATTGTAAGAATAACTTTTAACCAGTCGGTTAGTATTTCGTCTGTAAAAAAACATCTTTTTTTTGAATCAGGGAATGATAAGCAAAAAAAACGGTTTGAAATAAGTGCAGAAAAAGATCCAAATGACAGGGAACTGCCAAGGTATTTTTTAGTTCCGGGTGAGAGTTATGTATTGGATTTTGGAAATACTCAAAAATCTAAGGTCGATGATGAACCTAAGAAGATTGACGGCGAGCAAGCAAGACGCATCTGGCTAGTCTATCCAAAAAAAGAACTGCCCCTTGATGCAAATATTAATCTTAAGGTTGAGCCAGGGCTTGTATCGGCATTTGGAAAAGAAACGGGAGCCGAAGATAGGGTTGTTGTGAATTTTGATACATTCCCGCAATTTAAGTTTATTGGTATAAGCTGTTCAAACAACAGTGGCAGTAGCATCCTTGCAACAGATCAAAACTTAGAAGATGTAGATAAGTGTAACCCGCTTGGAGGAGCAGCCCTTGCATTTTCATCACCGGTGGTTAACTCACAGGTAAAAGAAAATATTGAATTTAATCCTGATTTAGCAGGAGGAAGAAAGGACTATGATCCCTGGGCTAACAAGGGTGATTACTCAGGACTGCGCTCCGCTCATAAAAAAGACAGAGTGTACAAGGTTTGGTTTCCAGAAATTCTCAAAGCTGCTGAGAAATATCATATAAGATCAAAACCTCCTAAATTAGAGTTTTTGGATAATCTCAAATCACTTTTCACTAGTATCAGAGCATCTGAATTAAAAGATGAATTTGGGAGGACACTGACAGATCCAATCGATATTAATTTTTATACCGACCACCGTCCCCCTAATTTTAATTTAATCCACAAGACAGCGGTGATAGAAAAAGATGTAGATTCTGATCTCCCTATATATGTTACAAATCTCGGTAAAGTAAATATCAGATATCGTAACCTGACAAAAGAAGGAACTAAAAGGGACCTGATAAAAACGCTTGCTGTTCCCCAAGTTGAAGATAAACAGTTTGCTATACCATTAGAATTAAGAGATATGCTCGGTGGCAATACAGGCGCTGTATACGGAAGAGTGGATACAGAGCCTGTGGTCAGCAAGTATTACCGAGAACATCTCTTCTTTGCCCAGGTTAGCCCTTATCAATTGCAGATTAAGGCTGGTCATTTCAATACGCTTGTTTGGGTGACTGATCTCAAAACAGGTAAACAGGTTGAGGGAGCAGTAGTGTCTATATATAAAGATGCAATTAGTAAACTGTCATCTGAAAACAAAATTCTTGATAGAGTAATAACCGATGAAAATGGTACCGCAGTCCTAAAAGGGCTAAAAGATATAGACCCGGAACTGGATACTTTCAATTGGAAGTGTAGTGATGATGATTGCAAGCGTATATTTGTAAGAGTTGATAATAAAGAAGATATGGCTCTTATGCCCCTTATAAACCGCTTTAAAGTTAACACATACCGGGTTTCAAATTACACAGTAGGAAGTTATTCAAAAAAACAATACGGACATATTCGAACGTGGGGAACAACTGCGCAGGGAGTCTACCGGGTTGGCGATACTATCCAGTATAAATTTTATGTGCGCAATCAGGATAACAAGATGTTTGTCCCCGCGCCAAAGGGCAAATATTTACTAAAAATTATTGATCCAAAGGGTAAGCCTGTTCACGAAGTAAAGGACCTCATGCTTTCTGAATTTGGGGGATACAACGGTGAATATAAAATACCAAAAAATGGAGCTGTGGGCTGGTATCAATTCAGTCTCAGCTCTGATTTTACAAAATACACATGGCAGCCTTTGCAGGTTTTAGTAAGTGATTTTACTCCATCGGCATTCAAAGTGAAAAACAGCTTAAATGGAGACCTGTTCCATCCGGGAGATGAAGTCGAGGTATTAACTCAGACATTGCTACATTCAGGGGGGGCTTATACGGATGCAGAAGCAAGAATTACAGCCAAACTTAAAAGCAAGGTTTTTACATCTGATGATCCCCTGGCATCAGGATTTAGGTTTGATAGTTACAAAAAATATGTGTCCAAAAAGATTTTTCAAAAGATAGATATGATCGGAGATAAAGGTGAACTTTCTCTTAAATTTAAAATACCGGATGAAGATATTGTTTTTGGGTCACTTAGTGTTGAAAGTTCAGTAAGAGACGATAGAGGAAAATATATAGCCTCCCACACGAAAGCTGATTATATAGCCGTGGACAGGCTTATAGGACTGAAAAACACTAAATGGATTTACGATGAAGATAAACCAGCCCGGATAAATTACATAGTTGTTGATAAAAATGGAAAGCTCAGTCCAGGCACAAAAGTAGATATTAAAATCGAGCGATTAGAAACAAAAGCCGCTAAAATCAAAGGGGCAGGCAACGCTTACGTAACCCATTACATAGACAAATGGATACCTTCAGGCTCTTGCAAGGGAGTTTCAGAGAGGCAGCCGCTTGTTTGCGAATTTGTGCCTGGGGACCCGGGCACTTATAAATTCACTGCAAGTATTGTTGATACCAAAGGAAAGAAACATTCTACTCAGCTTACTTCATGGGTAGCCGGAAAGGGACAGGTGGTATGGCGGCAGCCCAGTGATAATTCCTTACAGATAATTCCTGAAAAAAATACATATAATATTGGAGAGACGGCACGGTATCTTATTAAAAATCCATACCCAGGGGCAAAAGCGCTTATCACAATAGAGCGTTATGGAGTGATTAAGCACTGGGTGCAGCAGTTAGAGGGGAGCACTCCAGTAATAGAATTTGTTGTTGAGAAGGATTTCATGCCCGGCTTTTATCTCTCTGTAGCTGTTGTTTCGCCTAGGGTTGAATCCGCTCCGCCAGAGTTTGGACAGATCGACCTCGGAAAACCCGCCTTTAAAATTGGCTATGTAAAAGTACCGGTTAAAGATAGTTATAAACAAATCGAAATTAGTATTAAGACAGATGAACAAATTTATAAACCACGCGGTAAGGTAAAAGCTGTTATTCATGCAGAGCCTAAGAATAAGGATAAAGTAGAACCTATAGAAATTGCGGTTGCGGTTTTAGACGAAGCTGTTCTTGATCTTATACAAAGCGGGAAAGATTACTTTGATCCTTATGAGGGATTTTACAAACTCGATTCTTTAGATCTGATTAATTATAGCCTCTTGAGCCGTTTGGTGGGCAGGCAAAAATTTGAGAAAAAAGGCGCAAACCCGGGTGGTGATGGCGGAGCTAGTATAAGCATGAGATCCATATTTAAATTTGTGAGCTACTGGAACCCCTCGATAAAACCTGATGAAAACGGAAACGCAGAAATTGAGTTTGAACTACCTGATAATCTTACCGGATGGCGAATATTAGCATTTGCCCTGACCCCATCTGATAGAATGGGGCTTGGCGATACAAATATTAAAGTAAACAGACCAACCGAGATTAGAGTTGTTATGCCAAACCAGGTTACAGAGGGTGATACATTTAAGGCCGGTTTTAGCATTATGAACCGTACGGATAGGGAGAGGTCTATTAAAGTTACTATAAATGCTAAAGGAAATCTAAAATCAAAAGCTTCTTTTGAAACTTTAGTCAATCTAAAACCATATAAAAGAACAACGGTATATATGCCGGTTGAAACTTCCAGAGTTGATCAATCCAGAGACATTCTAAAAGGAACTATTAACTTTAGAGTAACCGCTAAAGATAAAATAGATGGTGACGGTATTGAGCATACTCTTTCGGTAAACAAACGCCGTTCATTTGAAACCGCTGCTAATTACGGTACAACAATTAATGATAAAGTAACAGAGTCTGTTTTATTTCCAAAAGATATTTATCCAGACTCTGGAGATATATCCGTAACTTTAGCACCTTCTGTCATAGGAAATGTGCAGGGGGCTTTCAGATACATCCGGGATTATCCTTATATATGCTGGGAGCAAATGCTTACAAAGGGTGTAATGGCCTCTCATTTTAAGAATCTCAAATCCTATATGCCTTCTGATTTTATGTGGGCAGAAAGTGAATTCTTAACAAAAGAAATTTTACAGCAGGCAGCAAATTATCAGGCCCCAAATGGAGGCATGGTTTATTTTATTCCGGCAGACAGGTACGTAAGCCCCTACCTAAGCGCATATACGGCTCTTGCTTTTAATTGGCTCAGGGAAAGCGGCTACGAAATTCCCGGTGATGTTGAAAGTAAATTACACGAGTATCTTAAGAATTTACTCAAAAAAGATGTGCTTCCCACTTTTTATTCCCGCGGCATGTCTTCTACGGTGAGGGCTGTAGCCCTGGCAGCGCTTGCAAGTCATGGGAAAGTAACTATTAATGATCTGCAGCGTTATCTGAGCCACGTTAAACATATGAGTCTGTTTGGCAAGACGCACTTTCTGCAAGCGGCAATAGAGATTAAAGGTTCAGAAGATATTATAGATCAAGTATTTAAAACTATACTCTCTCATTCAAGCCAGTCAGGCGGCAAGTTTTCATTCAATGAGGAATTGGACGACAGCTACTT